>CALXSS010000003.1 GCA_944391225.1 uncultured Clostridia bacterium | reverse complement strand
ATAAGGCTGAGCTTGATAACGAGCTTACAAAGGCGCTTGTGGAAAGCGGCATCAAAAATGTTGTAAAGGAAGATCTCATACTGCCGGCAGAGGCAGGCGGAGCGCAAATAACCTGGAGCACAAGCGACAGCGGGCATATATCTGAAGCGGGAAAGGTTACACGTCCGCCGCTCGGCGCTGACAGTGTAAAGGTAACGCTTACAGCGTCGATATCTAAGGATGGAGAGACATCTGAAGAAAGCTTTGAGATCACTGTGCCGCCTGAGGGCGGAGGCACATACGCGCTGAATATCAGCGGTGAAAAAGGCGCGGAAATATCCGATACTATGGTCGGTCTGTTTTTTGAGGATATAAATTATGCAGCTGACGGCGGATTGTATGCCGAGATGGTGGAAAATCGTTCGTTTGAGTCTACATATGTTGATAATAAGACTGTGGAAAAGAAATATGACGGCGGCTGGAGCTGGTATGCTTATCCTGAGGATGCGAGCGGCAGCGTTATGGACTATAAAACCGAATCGCCGCTGAATCAAAACAATACTCATTATCTTGAGTTTACGCCGAGCGCAGATCAGACCGGATTTGCAAACCGCGCATATGATGGACTTGCTCTAAAAAAGGGAATGGTGTATAACGGCTCATTTTATGCCCGCGCATATGATTACAAGGGCGGCATTACGGTAAGCGCCGTAAAGGATGGAGTAACATATGGCGAGGCGAAGATAGAGGGTATTACAGACGAATGGGCAAAGTACAGCTTTGAGATAACGGCGTCGGAGGACGTGCGCGGGGCGCAGCTTGTAATAAACATGGATGGTAACGGAACGCTTGATTTTGATATGATCTCGCTTATCCCTGATGACGCGGTAAACGGGGTGTTCAGACGCGATCTTGCTGAGATGCTTAAGGCTATAGCCCCAGGATTCCTGCGTTTCCCCGGCGGATGCATAATAGAGGGATATGACCTGGACAACAGATATAACTGGAAAAACAGCGTAGGTCCTGTAGAGGAAAGAAAGGAAAATTGGAACAGATGGGATCTGCACACAGATGGATATAATCATTATAATCAGACAATGGGTATCGGCTTTTTTGAATTCTTTGAGCTGTGTGAATATCTCGAATGCGAGGCAGTGCCGGTGGTGAATGCCGGAATGGCTTGTCAGTTCCAGACAAATGAGCTTGTGCCTATCGAGAGCGAGGAGTTCAATCAGTATATACAGGACGCGCTTGATCTTATAGAGTTCGCAAACGGCGGAACTGACACAGAGTGGGGCGCTTTGCGTGCCGAGATGGGACATCCTGAGCCGTTCAATATCAAGATGATAGGTGTTGGCAATGAGCAGTGGAACACGGAAGAAAACAGATTCCGCGAGCGCTATGAGCTGTTTGAGCAGGCGATACATGAGGTATATCCTGAAATAGGTATGATCGGAACATCAGGACCTGATGTAACAAGCGGAAATTATTCCGGCGCGTGGGAATGGATAAAGGAAAAATACGCGGAAAATGATAATTTTGTGTATGCTGTTGACGAGCATTATTATATGATACCTGACTGGTTCCTGCAAAACACAGATTTTTATGATGATTACGACAGAGATATAAAGGTGTTCGCGGGAGAATACGCATCTCGCACGAGAAACAAGCCAAATGATCCTGAGGCAAACACGCTTTATACCGCGCTTACGGAGGCGGCATATTTTACCGGGCTTGAGCGCAATGCGGATGTAGTGATAATGTCTTGCTATGCTCCGCTGTTCGCACGCGTAGGTTATACTCAGTGGTCTCCGGATCTGATATGGTTTGACGATGCCTCAGCCTATGGTTCGCCCAGCTATTATGTTCAGAAGATGAACGGCAACAATCTTGGCGACTATACTGTTGTATCGGAAACAGCTGAGGGTTCCAACAATACAGGAATGTATTCTAACGTGTCATATGACGAGGCGGCAAAGGAGCTAATAATAAAGCTTGTGAATGTCACGGAGGATACTCATTTTGCGAAGTTTGATATTGACGGATATTCTGTGGTATCGGACAGCTATACCGTTCAGAGCATTGGCGGAAACGATCCTGAGGCGTCCAACAGTATTGAAACGCCGGAGCTTGTGACAGATAAAACGGAGAGCGCAGCAGGCGCGTCAAACAGCTTTTCATATGAGATATCGCCGTATACATATGCGATACTGCGCATAAAGGCTGAAAAGGGAGCGGAGCTTTCGGATATGCTCAATAAGGAAACACACGCTGCTTTTATAGACGGCAGAGCAGATGCTGAATTTGTGCCGGAGGGATATCTTACTCGTGCCGAGCTTATGACGATGCTCGCGAGAGTGACTAAGGGCTATGATTCGCAAGCAAGCTATACATCGAGTTTTACAGATGTGGCAGATGATGCGTGGTATGCTGATGTTATCGGGTTTATGGCTGATAAGGGAGTTGTTGAGGGATATGAAGACGGAAGTTTTAGACCTGATAAAGCAATAAGTATTACAGAGTTTAAGGCTGTTTCGGCAAGGCTGGGATATATTTGCGGGCTTGAGGACAGTGACGAGCCTATAACAAGAGCAGAAACTGTAAAGCAGCTGTGCGGAGTTCTTGGCAGGACTCCGACAGAGGATACATTAAAAGGTGTGACAGGCATTATTGGTTTTACAGATGTAACTGCTGATAATGAGTATTACATATATATCATGGAAGCGGCAAATACGCATACATATGATATTGTGAACGGTTCCGAGGTATGGAACGCAATGGGTTAAGAGCACTGGACGGCGATAAGACCGTCTGATAAATATAATGAGGAGGTATTAAGATGTTTGAATTTAAGGAAAACACAGATTATGATCTTATTGGGATGGGTGAGGTCATGCTGAGACTTTCTCCGCCGGGGAAAGAAAAGATCTCACAGAGTGAGACCTTTGAGAAAAATGCGGGTGGTTCTGAGCTGAATGTTGTATCAGGAGCGGCTATGCTGGGTCTGCGCAGCGCGATAATAACGAAACTGCCAAAGAGCAAGATGGGACATTTTATAAGAAATAAGATCAGATACGGAAACGTATCAGACGATCATATCGTATATGATACATCTCCAAGGAACAGATTAGGTATTTATTATTACGAAAGCGGAGTATATCCGCGCAAGTCGTCATGTATATATGACAGAGCAGCATCCTCTATGTGCTCTCTCAGGATGGGCGAGATAGATCCTGATGTATTCAATCAGGCAAAGATATTCCACATAAGCTCTATCACGCTTGCGCTTGATCCGGGTCTGAGAGAAACAGCGCTGGAGATAATAAGAAGATTCAAAGAAACAGGAACGCTCATATCGTTTGATGTAAACTACAGAGCGGCATTGTGGAGCGAGGAGGAGGCAAAGCCGGTAATAGAGAGTATATTCCCTCTGGTGGATCTGCTGTTTGTATCTGAGGAGACGTCAAGAAGAATGCTGCAGAGGAAAGGCACTCTTGAGGAAATAATGCAGGGTTATGCCAAGGATTATGGATGCAGACTGGTGGCGACAACGCGTCGCGAGGTTGTCAGCCCGACGCGCCATAATTTTAATTCAAAGATCCTTTTCGAGGGAGAATTTTATGAGGAGCATCCTTATAACGAGATAGAGGTAATAGACAGAATAGGCAGCGGTGACGCATATCTTGCCGGAGTTTTGTACGGCCTTGTAAAGAACAGAGATATTGTCCGTGCATTGGAGGTAGGCAACGCGCTTTCGGCTGTGAAGAACACGGTTCAGGGTGATATGTCGGCAAGCTCTATTGACGAGATACGTCAGGTTATCAATTCTCATAAGGCTACAGGTCCTCAGGATGAGATGGTAAGATAAGCTAAAGCCCCCAAGGCTGTTGCAAACTCGTTGAGTTTTGTAACAGCCTCGTTATTTTTTTAATCTGGAATTAAATTCATTTTTTAGGTTCTGCATATGCTCCTGCAGAGAATCGTAAATATTTCTGTCCGAACGAAATTGAAGCAGAAAATTTTTGATCTTCTCATTGGTATTTGTTCTGCTGTGTATTTCTGCCTTGAGGCGTTCGTATCTGACAATGATATCGTTATCAGCGGCGAATTTCCTGATAGTTACGAGTATGTTCAGTGAAGCGCCGACATCTATGAGGAATATGCCAAAGAACATGCCTATAAAGAAAGAGAATGCGAGGTTTTCAAACAGCCAGCTTATTCCCTCCTGCACTGACGGGTGGATAAGGAAATAGTATACTGCACTCAGCACTGCCCAAAAGAACGAAAATTTTGGGCATATTATTCCTTGGATATTCCATTTTTCTTCGGAGTAGTCCCAAAGCTTTGTTTTCATGCCTTTTATAAAAATAATTCCGGCAATATATTCTATAATCGTCATTGCGGCAGCCATAAGCGCAAATAAAACGATTTTTTGAATGAGCTCATTTTCTATACTTATGAAGTTTTCAAAATAAGACATTGTATATAATGCGCATAAACCAAATCCATACAGCGGAAGGTACGGACCGTTGAGAAAACCGGGATTTAGCCATTTGTGTTCCGGATTTTTCTTGGAAAAGAATTTTCTGAAAAACAGCTCTAACCACCATCCGGTAATACTGCCTGTAAAGAACATAAAAGAGTATGTAAGAAAAATATCCATATTATTTATCTCCCTGTATAGTAGTTCGACTTAATTATACAATGTACGAGTAAAAAAGTCAATAGAAAAACAGATCATTGCATGTTTGCTGCAGCATACAATAAAGTCACGGCAAAAACAAAAACGGCTCAGCTGTGAACCTCACAACTAAGCCGTTTTTATGGAGCTGACGAGCAGATTTGAACTGCCGAACCTCTTCATTACCAATGAAGTGCTCTACCTACTGAGCTACGCCAGCGTTAAACACAATAAGTATTATAGCAGATAAGTTGAAAGATGTCAAGCATAAATTGATAAAATATCAAAAAAACTCCGCATTCCAAGAATGCGGAGTATGGCGATCCGGATGAGGCTCGAACTCACGACCTCTAGCGTGACAGGCTAGCGTTCTAACCAACTGAACTACCGGACCGTGTCGCTAACAACATAGATTATTATACACGAAAGTAATTGATTTGTCAATAGTTTTTGATAAATTTTTTTGAAAAAAATTTTCGCCTAATGGAATTATTTGTTTTGTATATGCTTTGCTATTGCTGCACACAATACTACCGTAGTCGATTTAATTCGACACAAAATTTAGATAGAGAGATCAGACTATGATTTTTAAGGAGGGATTTTTTTATGAGAGTACCTGAAGCAAAGCAGGCAATGGAAAAGTTCAAGATGGAAGCGGCAAACGAGGTGGGTGTAACACTAAAGCAGGGTTATAACGGAGATCTTACCTCAAGACAGGCAGGCTCAGTAGGCGGACAGATGGTCAAGAAAATGGTCGAAGCCTATGAGAACAGCATGAAATAAAGAAAACAGGACAAGCGCCGTCCGCAATGCGAAAACGCGTTGCAGACGGCGTTTTTTTAAACAAAACATTTGTGATTGTTAATAAATATTCAAAAAAGCTCACGAAATTAGCCTCAGTATTAAAAACTACTTGAAAATCAAGCGTAAATAGTGTATAATTATTATAACTTAAGCAGGAATTATTGGGTCTGGAAATAAACGGATATATGACGATATAGTTCGTATCCTTGGACGGAGAAAGTATTTCTGCTTTCAGTAGCCGGCTGTGCATCAATAGAGAAGCGTTGAGAAACTAAAAGCTTAGTCTGCTGATATTATTTATAAAAACAATTATTGAAGGTACATAATCATATGGTGGAATAGATCATGAATGTGGCGATAATTACAAATATAACAAAAGACAGAGGTCTGTCAGCAGCGCGGAAGGCGGCATCCTGTCTTAGCGGCAGGGCAGACATATATATGTCCGATGATTGTCTTTTGCCGGAGGAGCTGGGAGTCAAATATGTTCAGTATGAAAGATTATGGCAGGTTTCTGATATAGTTCTTGTAATAGGCGGTGACGGAACTTTGCTGAGAGTTGCATCTAATTGTGCATCGAATGGGATACCGGTGCTGGGCATAAATCTGGGCAAGGTCGGCTTTCTTACAGAGGTCGAGCCGGACGAGATGCAGAATGCTATAGATAATGTTCTAAGCGGGAAATATACAATTGAAAAAAGGATGCTTTTAAATACGAGGATAAACGGCGGCGAGATCAGCTGTCATGCGCTGAATGATATTGTAATATCAAAGCCGGAGGGGATAAAGCTAATTGGTATTGATCTGTATACTGATAATGAGCTTGTGAACCATTATGCGGCAGACGGACTCATAATAGCAACGCCGACAGGGTCAACGGGATACTCTATATCAGCCGGCGGTCCGGTAGTTGATCCAAGAATGAGCCTGTATGTGGCAACGCCGATATGTGCGCATATGCTGTCAGCTCGCAGCGCAATACTGCCGGCAGAACGCGACATCGTGATACGTTTGAGCGATGAATATCCTGACAGCTATGCTATTATTTGTATAGATGGCGAAAAGCGCGGAATACTCAGAAAAGAGGATGAGGTGCGCATAATGAAGTCAAGGTATGAATTTGAGCTTATAAGGATTGGGACGAGCAGTTTTTACAACACTCTTATAAGCAAGCTTTAATAAAGGTGTCGGATATAAAGAGAGAGGGATAAGCGGTCTTTTTATGATGATGAAAGGATAAAATGGTTACGGAAAATGAAGTATAAAAGACAGAATAAAATAATTAATATTGTAAAGAGTATGCCTGTGCATACGCATGAGGAGCTTATCGAGATTTTGAAACGCGAGGGCTTTAAGGTAACACAGGCAACAGTATCAAGGGATATAAAGGAAATGGGGCTTATAAAGGTCCCGGCGAGTGATGGGAGCTCTGTGTATTCCGTGCCGGAGCCTACTGGCGAGATAGCGTCTGCGAGGGTGGATATGGTCGCAGATTCGGTAAGGAATGTTGTAGCGGCAATGCACACTGTAGTTATTAATACGTATCCTGGAATGGCGTCAGCTGTTGCTGCTGCGATTGATTCGGTAATGAAGAAGGAGATACTCGGTTCTATTGCAGGAGATGATGTTGTGCTTATAATAACAGCCGGAGTGGAACAGGCAGCAGAGCTTGAGCAGAGAATAAAAATAGTATTTAAAACGGAGTGAGATCGAATGCTTGAACAACTTACAATAAAGAATGTTGCCGTTATAGATAAGCTTGATGTAAGTTTAAAGGATGGAGTTACCGTTCTTACAGGCGAGACGGGAGCGGGTAAATCGATAATAATAGACTCTATAAATATGATACTGGGCAGCCGAGCTAATAAGGAGCTTGTAAGGAGAGGCACAGACCGCGCAGAGGTGCAGGCGGTGTTTGGTATGACAGAGCCTGTGAGGGCCGTGCTTGAGGAAAACGACATTGATACAGAGGATGATGAGGTCATAATAACTCGCCGCGTTACGAGCGAGGGGAAAAGCACTGCAAGGATAAACGGAACGGTCGTTACGCTTAATAATTTAAGAGAAATAGCTGACATGCTTATAAATATTCATGGCCAGCATGATAATCAGGCATTGCTCGACCCTCAGCGGCACATACAGTTTCTTGACGCCTATGCGCATTCAGAGCAGGCTATATCCGAATATCGCGAGCTGTACAGCAGATACAGAAAAACAGAAAAAAGGATCGGCGGGCTGCGTACAAACGAGCAGGAAAAGGAACAGAAAATAGAATTCCTCACTTATCAGATAAACGAAATAAATGCGGCGGCTCTTGTCCCGGGCGAGGAGGAGGAGCTTTTAGCTGCTCGCAAGCTGCTCGAAAATGCGGAAAAGATAAATATATGCGCGCAGAAGGCATATGCTCATCTGTATGAGTTCCCTGATGGCATGTCGGCTTATGACATGATAAGCGAGGCTGTAGAAGCGGTTGCAGAAATTGAAGAATTGAGTCCGGAGCTGTCATCAGCCTGCGAGGCTCTGAGATCGGCAATGTACACTGTTGAGGATGCGGCAGTAGAAGTGCGTAATTTCGGCAGCGGCGTGGAGTTTGACGCGCGAGCTCTTGACGAGACAGAGGAAAGATTGGATCTTATACACAGGCTTGAGAGAAAATACGGCAGCACTGTCGATGATATTTTGAGCTTTGCTAAAAAGGCACAGGCGGAGCTTGATGATATAGTTATGAGCGACGAGCGCATAAAGGAACTTGAATCAGAGCTTGAAAGCATAGCGGCTGATATGAACAAAGCGGCAGAAAAGCTCAGTGTGCAGAGAGAAAAAGCAGCGCGGGTGCTTGAAGCTGAGATCGAAAGCGCACTGCACGAGCTGAATATGGAAAAAGCGAGATTTTCGGTAAAGGTCGAACGTCAGCGACCATCTGCAAACGGAATGGACAGCGTTGAGTTTATGATCGCGACAAATCCGGGCGAGGCGCTCAAGCCGCTTGTGAGAATAGCCTCAGGCGGAGAGCTTTCAAGAGTTATGCTCGCTATAAAGTCTATTCTCGCCAAGTCAGATAGTGTGGAGACGATGATATTTGATGAGATAGATACGGGAGTATCGGGAAGCGCTGCTCAGAAGATCGCTGATAAGCTGAAAACTATAGGCAGAGAAAAACAGGTGATATGTATAACTCATCTGCCGCAGCTTGCAGCAGCTGCCGATAATCATTTCCTTATCGTGAAGGATGTTGAAGGTGAGCTTGCAAGCACAAGCCTTGAGGAGCTTGATATCAATGGCAGAGTACGGGAGCTGGCGCGTATAGTCGGCGGAGGAGCAGCAGGTGAGGAATACGCTCGCGAAATGCTCGGAGTAAAATAAGGACAAAAGTAAAGAGCCGCTTCAAGCCCATACGTCAAGAAGCGGCTCTTCCTAAAAGGTAGGAAAAATATATTGAAACGAAGAATAATACAACTTTAATCGACAGACTCTATAAGTGCGTATTTACCATCTTTACGCTTGTAGACTACATTCATTTCATCTGTGTCTACATTTTTAAATACGAAGAAGCTGTGTCCAAGCAAATTCATTTGTAATATTGCTTCTTCCGTGCTCATGGGCTTAACAGCAAATCTTTTTTTCTTGACGATCTCGAACTCGCCCTCACCGTCTTCCTCAAAGTATCTGCCTCCCATAATGAGCTGGTTATCCATAACCGAATTTTCGCGTATACGTTTTGCAAGCCGGGTTTTATTCTTTCTTATCTGACGCTCGATTATGTCCACAATCTTATCTATAGCAGCGAGGATCTCTTTATCCTCAACCTCTGCTCTGAAAATCATACCTCCTGCATTAATCTGAGCTTCGATATAATCATTATCTTTGATTGTTCCCAATACCACTCTCGCGGTCGGTTCGTCCTTGAAAAATTTATCAAGCTTGCTGAGTTTTTTTTCAACGTATTCACGAACGCTGTCCTTGATGTTGTATTTTCTTCCAATGATATTGAACTTCATAAATTTCACTCCTCATATGCTTAGTTGAGATATTCATATCTTCTAATAAATATATACCACAAATTCGGACTTTTAAACATAAAATCGAGAAAAAAATCATAAAAAATATGTTAAAAATTTATATCAAGGTATTTACAAACAGTATAATAGTGTGCTATAATATAAATTAGCGATTTAACAGGCTTTATAAATCAAGCTGACTGAATAAACTTAGGCTTTATCAGTCTGATGATTGTTAATATATGTTCAGGAAGTAGGAAAGGAAGTTTTAACAATGGAGAAGAAGAACATAGATTGGAGCAATCTTGGATTTGGATACATGGAAACAGATAAAAGATATGTTGCAACCTACAAGGACGGAAAATGGGATGAGGGCAAGCTCATAAGCGATTCGTACATAACGATGAGCGAGTGCGCATGCGTGCTTCAATACGCTCAGACTATTTTTGAAGGTATGAAAGCATATACAACACAGGATGGCAGAACAGTAGTGTTCCGTCCGGATCTTAACGCTAAGCGTTTTGCTGATTCGGCAAGAAGAATGGAAATGCCGGTGCTTTCAGAGGAGCAGTATATTGATTCTATCAAGCAGGTTGTAAAAGCGAATGAGGCATACGTTCCGCCGTATGGCACAGGGGCGACATTGTATCTGAGACCATATATGTTTGGAATAAATCCTGTAATAGGCGTGAAGCCCGCAACAGAGTTCCAGTATAGGGTATTTGCCACACCGGTAGGCCCGTATTTTAAAGGCGGTGCAAAGCCGATAACTATCAAGGTATCAGATTATGACCGTGCTGCTCCGCGCGGAACAGGCAATATAAAGGCGGGTCTTAACTATGCAATGAGCCTGCACGCAATAGTGGAGGCGCATGAGCAGGGTTTTGATGAGAATATGTATCTTGATCCGCAGACGCGCAGAAAGGTAGAGGAGACAGGCGGAGCGAACTTCCTGTTCATCACAAAGGACAATAAGGTGGTAACGCCTAAGTCAGACAGCATCCTCCCGTCGGTTACAAGACGTTCGCTTATGTATGTTGCGAAGGAATATCTCGGACTTGAAACAGAGGAGAGAGAGGTATACTTTGATGAGATCAAGGATTTTGCAGAGTGTGGATTGTGCGGCACGGCGGCGGTAATATCTCCTGTAGGTAAGATAAACGACCATGGTAAGGAGATCTGTCTGCCAAGCGGAATGGAGAAGATGGGTCCTATAACTCAGAAGCTCTATGAAACTCTCACAGGTATCCAGATGGGCTTGGTTGAGGCTCCGGAGGGCTGGATCTGCGAAATAAAATAATGAAGCAGCGAGGCGGGATATAAACACCGCCTCTTTTGATGTAGATATATATGGATAATAAAAGGGTACTTAAATATATTGTAAAGAAAGAACATTCCGGAAAGCGTGTCGATGAGGTCTTAAGGGAGCGTTGGGGCATATCCGGAAGCCTTATAAAGGAGCTTAAGCGTCATGATGACGGTATACTGTTAGACGGGGATCATATACGCACAGTGGATGTTGTCGGCGAGGGAGCAGAACTGAGTGTGGCAATATATGACGGCGTGTCTGAGGGAATAATCCCGCAGGATATGGAGCTTGATATATTGTATGAGGATGAGGACATTCTTATAGTCAACAAGCCCTGCGGAATGCCTACTCATCCGTCGCGAGGTCACTTCACGGGGACGCTCGCGAACGGTGTTGTTGCCCATTATCTTAAAAATGGCGAGGCGCATGTGTTCCGGGCAGTCAACCGGCTGGATCTGGATACCTCCGGCGTTATGTGTATAGCAAAGAACAGCTATTCTCATGCGCAGCTTGTGGAGCAGATGAAAAGCGGTATATTGAGCCGGAAATATGCGGCGATAGTCGAGGGCGCACCGGAGGGCAGCGTTGTGGATGCGCCGATAATGCGAGAGAGCTTTTTAAAGCGGATAGTTCACCCTGATGGGCAGAGGGCGGTGACCCATTACAGAGTGATAAGCCGTTACGAGGGGTATTCGCTGATAGAGCTTTCGCTCGAAACAGGCAGGACGCATCAGATAAGGGTGCATATGGCATATATAGGCCATCCGCTGCTCGGCGACTGGTTGTACGGCACAGAGGATCACAGCCTTTTCGACCGACAGGCGCTGCATTCAAAGGAGATAAGGCTCATGCAGCCGGTAACAGGGAAGGAGCTTTGTTTTATGTCAAAAATCGCGCCCGATATGCAGAGTTTTTTTGGATGGTTTAAAGAAAATATAAAAATAGTATTGAATATTTATAGCAATTATGATAAAATAACAACGAAAATCACATAGTTTGAAATATATTCTCCTGGCGGCACTATTAAGCATATGCACAGTGATATATTTTTCAAACAGTTTGCTGAAAGGAGTTTATGGTTAAACATGGCTTACAAAATAATTAAAAAAGTAATGCTCAATCCGACAGTATTCCTTATGGAGGTCGATGCGCCGCTTATAGCACACAAGGCGGAGCCTGGACAGTTTATAATCCTCAGAATAGATGAATACGGAGAGCGTGTTCCGTTTACTATCGCTGATTTTGACAGAGAGAACGGAACGGTAACAATAATAGTGCAGATAGTTGGAAAAACAACAAAGGATCTTGCAAAGATGGAGGCTGGAGAATATCTGAGCGATTTTGCCGGACCTCTCGGAAAGCCGACACCGCTCGATGGCAAGAAAAAGGTAGCTGTAATAGGCGGAGGTCTCGGAACAGCTATAGCATATCCGCAGGCGAAGAAGCTGCACCAGCTCGGCGCTGATGTTACAGTTATAACAGGCTTCAGAAATAAGGAGCTTATTATACTTGAGGACGAGCTAAAGCAGATAGCAAATAAGCTTATAATTGCTACAGATGACGGCTCAAACGGAAATCAGGGCTTTGTAACCGATATGCTCGAAAAGGAGATCGTTGCGGGAGAAAAGTTTGACGAGGTGATCGCAATAGGTCCGCTTGTAATGATGAAATTCGTATGCAAGCTGACAGAGAAGTATAACATACCGACAATGGTAAGCATGAACCCGGTAATGATCGACGGAACAGGAATGTGCGGCGGCTGCCGAATAATCGTAGGCGGAGAAACAAAGTTTGCTTGCGTTGACGGTCCTGACTTTGACGGACATAAAGTCGATTGGGACAGCGCAATGAAGCGTGGAAGAATGTTCAAGGACTATGAGGCAAGAGCTTGCGAAGAGGGTCATTGCCGCATAGGCAGAACGAACAGACCGGAATAATATCCGTACATATTTCATCTGGATTTGTGAAAGGAGCATATATATATCATGCCAAATATGAGAATGGATAAAAATCCGATGCCTGAGCAGGCGCCGGATGTCAGAAACAAGAATTTTCTTGAGGTAACAACAGGCTATACACCGGAAATGGCTGTTGATGAGGCTAACCGCTGCCTTAATTGTAAGCATAAGCCGTGTATGAACGGCTGCCCTGTATCGGTAAAGATACCGGAGTTCATATCACTGATGAAAAACGGCGATTTTGAGGGTGCGTATCAGAAGATAAAGGAAACTAATGCGCTTCCGGCTATCTGCGGCAGAGTATGCCCGCAGGAAAAGCAGTGCGAGGCACAGTGTGTGCGCGGTATAAAAGGCGAGCCGGTAGGCATAGGCAGACTTGAGCGTTTTGCAGCGGACTATCATATGGCAAACTGCGAGGATGAGGTCAGCATTCCGGAGCCGAACGGCAAGAAGGTAGCAGTAGTAGGATCAGGTCCTTCAGGACTTACCGTTGCCGGCGATCTTGCAAAGATGGGCTATAAGGTAACTGTATACGAGGCATTCCATACAGCGGGCGGCGTTCTTATGTACGGTATACCTGAGTTCAGACTTCCAAAGGACATAGTTCAGAAAGAGATATCGAACCTTAAAAAGATGGGCGTTGACATTGAAACAAATGTTGTTATAGGCAGAACCCTTACTGTCGACGAGCTGTTCAACGAGATGGGATATGATGCTGTATATATCGGCTCAGGCGCAGGACTTCCGAAGTTCATGGGCATTGAGGGCGAAAGTCTTAACGGCGTATATTCAGCTAACGAGTTCCTTACAAGAATCAACCTTATGAAGGGCTATAAATTCCCTGAATATGATACTCCCGTATATGTAGGCAAGAATGTAGCGGTTCTTGGCGGCGGCAACGTTGCTATGGATGCGGCAAGATGTGCTAAGCGTCTCGGAGCTGAAAATGTATATATCATATACAGACGCGGCAGAGAGGAGCTCCCTGCAAGAGCTGAAGAGGTAGAGCATGCAGAGCAGGAGGGTATCATATTCAAGCTTTTACAGAATCCTGTAAAGATACTCGGCAATGAGGATGGCTGGGTAACAGGTATGGAAGTAATACATATGGAGCTTGGAGAGCCTGACGAGAGCGGCAGACGCCGTCCTGTTCCGGTAAAGGGCAGCGAAGAGGTATTGGAAATGGATACAGTCGTTGTATCGATAGGACAGTCGCCTAATCCGCTTATCAGACAGACAACAGAAGGTCTTGAAACAAACAACCGCGGATGTATCATAGCAGATGAGGTCGGCAAGACAACAAAGGCTAAGGTATATGCAGGCGGAGATGTTGTAACAGGTGCCGCAACAGTTATTCTTGCAATGGGCGCAGGAAAGAAGGCTGCTGAGGCAATAGATAAAGAGCTTAGAGGCTGATTGAGATGAGGGGGCTGCGCCCCTTCGTTTCGTCCGTTCTGCACTATTTTTCTAAAGCCCCACGAGGCTGATGCAAACTCGTTGAGTTTAGCAACAGCCTCTGTTTTTTTATTTTGTGAACAAATAATTAAAACTTTTTCATGGCTCATTTTTTTAAGTTTATTTTAAGAATAGTGGTGTATAGTATAGGTATCCTAAGAGAAAGGTAAAAACTTTCAGCATATAATATACAGCCGCATACGGCGGCGGAATGGAGCAGAATATGAAAAAAAGAGCTATCAGTCTTATAATAGCGGCATCACTTGTTGCAGTAACGGCGTGTACGCAGGCGTCTGAAACATCGGCAGATGTTACATCTATGCCTGACGCTAAAATAATTTATGAGGGGCAGGAAATAGAATTTGATACCGCGCCTGTGAATATAGACGGAACAATATTGGTACCTATGCGTGCGGTATTTGAGGCTCTTGGAGCTAAAGTGAAATGGGATGGCGAGACGCAGTCAGTAGAGGCGAAGAAGAAGTCTAAGACATATAATCTTACTCTTGGCAGCACAGAGATAACGGAAAGCAAGAACGGCGAGGTGAGAGAAAGTGTAACGGCGGAGCAGGCGCCTCAGCTTGTGAACGACAGTACAATGATACCGCTGCGCGCACTGGGAGAGCTGTTCGGTCTTGAGGTGGAATGGGACGGTGAGACACAGACAGTAACGCTTACAGAGCCTGCAGACGAGAGCAGTGACGAATGGAAGAACAACACGGGCACTATTGAACTGGACAGCATGAGTGTGACGGGAAATGGCATATCGGTCGATGGTAATGTGATAATCATAACATCGGGAGGAGATTTTACTGTTGAGGGCAGCAGCGAAGATGGTCAGATAGTTGTTAACACAGATGAAAAGGTCAAACTCAGGCTTAACGGTATGAGCCTTACGAACAGCAGCGGAGCGCCGATATATGTAAAGAGTGCAGATAAGTTCTATATAACGATCGAGGATGGCACGGAGAATACTTTGACAGACGGCGGAGAGTATACAGAGGAACTGGAGGTCAACGCGTGCCTGTATTCTGAGGACAATATTGAGATCAAGGGTGGAGGGATCTTAAATATAAACGGAAACGTACATCACGGCATTTCTGCGAAGGACAGTCTTGAAATAGAAAACGGTATAATAAACATAGCATCAGCAGGCGATGGCATCCGTGTAAACGATACGGCGGAAATATCGGGCGGAGAGATAAATATAGTGAGCGAGGCTGACGGTATACAGGCGGAGGAAATACTTGATATAACCGGAGGAAAAATAAATATAAAATGTAACGGAGAGGTAACGGTAACTGCCGAGTATGAGTTTGGCGGCAGAGGAATGGACGGATCACAGCAGCAGAGCGCGGCATATGTAAATGATGAGGAGGATAGTGAAGATATATCGTCAAAGGGGTTGAAAGCCGGCTGGATGATGGATATTTCAGGCGGAAATATAGCTGTCAGCTCTAATGATACGTGTATAAAATGTGATTCTGAGCTGAATATCACCGGCGGAGAGCTGGAGCTTTATTCCGAGAGCAAGAAAGGAATAAAGGGTATGGAGGATGTCAATATCGACGATGGTGTTATCAATATCACAAAGTCAAGCGAGGGCATAGAGTCAAAGCGCATACTTACAATTAATGGAGGTGATATAGATATAATAGCGACAGATGATGGATTTAACGCCGGAGGAACCGGACAGGGACCAATGGGCGGCGGAATGGGCGGCGGCAGAATGCAGCCCGGCAATATGGACGGAACAATGCCTGACGGCGCGGAAGGGCAGACGGGCGGCATGGACGGAACAGCGTTGGCAGGAGAACAGGGAACAGAGCAGGGGAACGGACGCGGAATGCAGCCTGACCGCGGTGGAGCTGGTGGCGGCAGACCGGGAAGCACGGAAATAAGCACTGAACATCACATAGCGATAAACGGAGGAGATATATATATAAATGCCGAGGGTGACGGAATAGATTCAAACGGATCAATAGTTATCAGCGGAGGGAATATTGTTATAGACGGACCGTCAATGTCGGGAGATTCCGCGCTCGATCATGACGGACTGTTTGAGATCAACGGCGGTGTGCTGATAGGAGTAGGCTCATCAGGTATGGTTGAAACTCCGTCTGAAACGTCACAGCAGAATGCAATATCTGCATATATGCAGAGCAATATTCCGGCTGGAACAGAGATTACAGTAAAGGATGAGAGCGGCAATGAGATAATGAGCTATACGGTTTCAAAGCAGACAGGTCATCTTATGTTCTCATCAGGCGAACTGGAGACTGGTCAAACATACTATGTTTATGCCGGAGACGAGGAGCAGGGCAATGCGGTTATTGAAAGCTCGCTTACAACAATAGGCAGCAGAATGAGCGGAGGCTTTGGCGGAATGGGCGGTCAGCGCGGCGGACGCGGAATGCAGCCTGATGCTGCGGCAGAGAGCGCGCGGCAGTGATATTGACTTACAGTTGATTTTGTGATAAAA
This sequence comes from uncultured Clostridia bacterium, assembly GCA_944391225.1. Taxonomy (GTDB): domain Bacteria; phylum Bacillota; class Clostridia; order UBA1381; family UBA1381; genus Ornithomonoglobus. Next base: position 59,167 of record CALXSS010000003.1, on the reverse strand, counting down.
TACTTCCAGTAGAGAGCGGTTGTTAAGAGGCTGGGGCTGTTGTAAAACTCAACGAGTTCGCAACTGCCTTGGGGCTTTAGAATCGCTTTAAGGAGGTATGTTATGAGTCACATAGTCGATTTTTTCACCTCCCGTTTTGGATCGGGAGGAAATATAATAGTTGGCATAATTTTTCTCGTAATGGCAGTAATGGGAGTACTTATAGCGCTTAGGGGCAGACAGATAATGGTATGGCTTGTGGGTTTCTGCGGACTATGCCTTGGCATTCTTTTTGGGGCTGCGGCAGGGCTGCTGATATTTGACAGCTTTATCATAATGCTTATAACAGCCTTTGCAGGAGGAGCTATATTGCTCCTGCTCGTTAAATTTGTCAAAAGCATCGGTTATTTTATAGGTATAGGAGCATTAGGGTTCTTTATAGCGTTTACTGTTACATCGGAGCTGTACATAGACAGCACAAGAATAACGGAGAATACTCTGCTGCTTGCCGATCTTGTGGCAGCCATAATTATGGGAATATTGGCGGCGATACAGTCAAAATATATAATTTCGGTAATAACAGCGGCGGCGGGAGGGATGATAGCGTCTATAAGCATCCTTGCGCTGTTCGGAAAGTATTTTGCCGATTGGAAAATGTGGTTTCTCGCGTTGGTAATAGCTATATTCGGTATGGTAATGCAGGTAAGGATATACGATCTTGGCAGCGCGAGCAAGAAACGTGCTCGTAAAGGGAAATAAAATAAACACACACCTCATATAAATTAGAGAAGTCATGTATTCAGGCTTTGCGGGAGGTGTGTTTTTGTGTTTCGCGGATATAATTTGAGACAGAGAACAGTCATTGATATTGATACGGCGGAGCGGATAGGCAGCGTGAGCGATGTGGAAATAGACGAGGCAACGGGAAACATTTCATCAATAATAGTGAAGCGAAGATATGGTTTTTTTTCAGGCTTTTTTGGGTTTGGAGAGATCACAATACCATGGAGCGCTATAGAAGCGGTCGGCAGAGAATTTGTTTTGGTAAAAACCTTTGATTTTGGTGAAAAATGCTTGAAAAACTGATAGCTGTATGTTATAATAATAGCGAAATTTGGTTCATGCACCGGGATAATTTGGAACGTATCACATACAAACGGAAAGGAAAGGTTATAAACATGAGATGTCCGTACTGTTCATTTATTGAGAGCAAGGTTATTGACTCAAGACCGACGGAGGAGAATAATTCTATACGCCGCAGGCGCGAATGCTTAAAATGCGGAAAACGCTTCACAACATATGAAAAGTTAGAATCTATTGCTCTTGTGGTGGTGAAGAAGGATGATTCGCGTCAGCCGTTCAACAGGAACAAGGTGCTTAAGGGAATAATGACTGCGTGCGAAAAGAGACCTATATCTCTTGCGCAGATGGAGCGGATAGCTGATGATATTGAGAGTGAGCTTAGCCAGTCTATGGAGCGCGAGATAAAGTCGACGCGTATCGGTGAGCTGGTAATGAAGAAGCTTAGGGCTTTGGATGAAGTGGCTTATGTAAGATTTGCATCAGTGTATAAGCAGTTCAATGATGTAGATACGTTTATGGAGGAATTGAAGGGATTGATAAATGACAGATAAAATAGATCTGCACACGCATTCCACAAGATCAGACGGTACAAATACACCGACAGAGGTTGCTCGCATAGCATATGAGGCGGGGCTGAAAGCTGTCGCGCTGACAGATCATGATACAATAGACGGAACAGCGGAGTTTTGCGCCGAATGTGAAAGACTTGGTATCGAGGGGATAAGCGGAGTTGAGATAGGCACAAAGTACAAGCGGGAGCTGCATATAGTCGGACTTTATGCGCGGGGCGAGGAGTTTGATGAGGTGATCTCAAAGCTGCGTGACGGAAGAAAGGTACGAAATGAGCAGATGCTTGAAAAGCTGTGCAAAAACGGGTATATAATAACCGAGGAGGATATTGTAGATGCTCAGACAGGCGCGGATATGCAGAGTGTGGGCAGAGTCCATATGGCTAATGCTCTTGTAAGGAAAGGCTATGCAAAGGATCGCGATGACGCATTTGACAGGCTGATCGCGAAAGGGCGTCCATGCTATGTGAGCCGATTTGCGCTTACGCCTGAAGAAAGCGTGCGTTTTATTAAACGCTGCGGAGGAGCGGCTATATGGGCGCATCCTGTATATACGGCAGACAGTGAGGAGGAGCTTAAGGATATAGCTTTACATCTGAAAGCTGCCGGTTTAGATGCTATGGAATGCTATTACAGCAGATATACTGACGAGCAGACACAAATGTGTATGCGCATAGCAAGGGAAACAGGACTTCTGATGAGCGGAGGCAGCGATTATCATGGCGGAAACAAGCCTGATGTCGAGATGGGCAGAGTCAATGGAGGGTATGTTCCGTATGAGCTGCTTGAAAAGATAAAAGAACGTATAAGATAAATTACAATGAAGGGGCTGTAGCAAAATGCACAGACCACATAAAGCGAAAAGAACAAGGCAGGTAAGCCATTTTTATGGATTCACTGCTATCAAGTTTAAGGTGGAAATTTTCATAAATGAAAATTTCAGCATTAAAATCGCTTTATGTTACGAACGAAACTCACCACTCGACGTACCCCCGTACGCCTTCGGGCAAGGGGGCTGCGCCCCTTTGTTTCGTCCGTTCTGCACTATTTTTCTAAAGCCCCGCGAGGCTGTTGCAAACTCGTTGAGTTTTGCAACAGCCTCTTATTTTAAAAATGAGAGGGATTATATAATGAATGAATCAAGAACCATAGCCGCTGTGTCTACTCCGGTCGGCACAGGCGGTATATCGGTCATAAGGGTAAGCGGCGATAAAGCTGTAGAGATAGTGAATAAGGTATTCAGCGGAGCGGAGCTTGCAGCAGTGCCTACACACACGGTCCATTACGGATATATAGTTAACGCCTCCGGAGAGAGAATAGACGAGGTGCTCGTTACTGTTATGCGCGCGCCCCGTACCTTCACGCGCGAGGATGTGGTCGAAATCGGAGCGCATGGCGGCAGTGTGTCAACGCGCGCAGTTCTTGCCGCGGTGATAGATGCGGGAGCGCATCCTGCGGAGCCGGGCGAGTTTACAAAGCGCGCTTTTATGAACGGCAGAATAGACCTGGCACAGGCGGAGGCGGTAATAGATATTATCAATTCAAAAAATGAGCTTTCAAGGCGCAATGCGGTAGCTCAGCTGGGAGGCAGTCTTTCGCGGGATATAAAGGATATACGCAATGAGCTGGTGCATTTGTCAGCACAGATGCAGGTGATAATCGACTATCCTGACGAGGAGCTTGAGGATGTAACTACAGATGATATAATCGAGGTCTGTGCGCGCTGCGCTGATAGAGTGGGGCAGCTTATAGAAACATCAGAAAGCGGCAGAATAATAAGTGAGGGAATACGCACTGCTATAGTGGGTAAACCAAATGTGGGAAAATCGTCCGTACTGAACTTTCTGGCTCGTGAGGAACGCGCAATAGTTACAGATATTGCCGGAACAACACGCGATGTTATTGAGGAGAGTGTAAGCATAAACGGAATACCGCTAATTTTATCTGATACGGCGGGTATACGTGAAACAGAAGATACGGTCGAAAAAATAGGCGTGGAGAGATCAAAACGTTATCTCGAGGCGGCAGATCTTGTGCTGGTGGTGCTTGATGCGGCGCGCGGGATAGATGATGAGGACAGAGAAGTGCTTGCGGCATCCGAAGGAAAGAACAGGATAGTTCTGCTCAATAAGAGTGATATATCGGAAAACGCAGATTTCTCGGAGCTGGAATGTAAGTATATAGAGGTCAGCGCTAAAACCGGCGAGGGCATGGACGAGCTGGCGCGTGTTATAGAGAGAATGTGTAAATTAGATGAAATAAAAGCGGAAAATGGAGCCGTTATCACAAGCATGCGCCATAAGGCAGCTCTGATCGGTGCGCGTTCAGCGCTTGATAATGCTGCAGAGGCGCTTTCAAATGGAATGCCGTCAGATATAGTATCAATAGATATTTCTGCTGCCATGGACAGCCTTGGCGAGATAACGGGAGAGACTGTATCAGAGTCGGTAGTTAACGATATTTTCCATAATTTCTGCGTTGGAAAGTAATTAAACAAAATTTGCATAAATATTCACGGACATATAGAGCTAAAAATAAATGGGAGAGTGCTTGGCAAAATGCGATTGGATAAATATATATCAGAGACTACGCCGTATTCAAGAAAAGAAATAAAAACTCTTATACGCAAAAAAGAGGTATCAGTTAACGGCGTTACTGCTTCGAGACCGGAGGAGCAGGTTACAGAGAATGACGAGGTGTGCGTTTGCGGCAAACGGATAGAGTATATAAAATATGTGTATTTAATGCTCAATAAGCCGCAGGGATATATAAGCGCAACAGAGGACAGGCATTATCCTGTCGTGACTGAGCTCGTGCCGGAGGAGTACGCTCATTACAATGTTTTTCCTGTCGGCAGACTTGATATTGACACGGAGGGACTGCTTATCCTTACTAATGACGGTGCGCTTGACCATGAGGTCACGTCACCGAAAAAGCACGTATATAAGCGGTATTTTGTAAGAACCGATAAAAAAGTGGAACAGGATGATATAAAGAGATTTGCGGAGGGTATGAGCTTTAAGGAGTTTACGGCAAAGCCGGCGCGGCTTGAGATCTGTGAGGATCCGCATGAATCATATGTGGAAATAGCTGAGGGCAAATTTCATCAGGTGAAGCGTATGTTCGAGCGAGTAGGTAAAACGGTTGTATATTTAAAACGTGTTTCAATAGGCGCACTGGAGCTTAAAGAGGAGCTGAAACCGGGAGAAATTTGCCGTTTGGAGCGAAGTGAAGTGGAGCTTTTGTTTAAAAATGCAAAAAAATAATGTATAAATGTGAAATAATATACATTTTTGTGCAATGCGCTCATAAAAAAGAGTGAAGTTGATGTATTTTCAACTTTATGACTATTGACTATCTGTTTTGTTGTGGTGTATAATTACACTCAAAGAATAAGTAATTATTCGCTAATGGAATTATTTTGAATATGCGGAAACTGCGGATTCATTCGCAGATCCGGACGCAAAGGGGAGATGTGAAGTGGACATCGGTGCAGAGATAGCTAAGGAGCTGGAGATTGAGACCGTATTCACAATTCCGGTTTTCGGCGGTATTCCTGTAACGGAAACCGTCGTGGTCATGTGGATAATCATGGCTATCATGATAATAGGAGGATTTTTGATCACAAGAAATTTTAAGATCAAAGATTGTTCAAAGCGCCAGCTGATAGTTGAGTCGGCTTATACAATGCTTGAGAACTTTTTCAAGGGGATAGTCGGAGAAAGGGGAGCGGCATATGTACCGTACCTCATCATTCTGATGTGTTTTCTGATAATATCTGATCTGTTTGGCGTATTCGGAGTGAAGCCGCCAACAAAGGATGTATCGTTCACAGGAGTTCTCGCCGTATTCTCAATAGTGATAGTGCAGATGGCTGGTATAAAAGCAAACCGACCGAGCGGATGGTTGAAATCATTTGCAAAGCCAACGCCTGTAGTATTGCCTATCAATATCCTGGAGCTGGGAATAAAGCCGCTTTCATTGTGTATGCGACTTTTTGGTAATGTTCTGGGAGCATTCGTAATAATGAAGCTCATAGAATGCGTGGTGCCTGTGTTTGCGCCGCCTGTACTCAGTCTGTATTTCGATCTGTTTGACGGATGTATACAGGCATATGTATTTACGTTTCTGACAGCCCTGTATATACAGGAAGCTGTGGAATAAATTAATCAAAAGGACGGTTGTATCAACCGAATATTAAAGCAAGGAGTGTATTAATCATGGAATCATTATTGACAATTTTGGCGGCAGCAATAGCTGTTGCATTACCTTGTATGGGAGCAGGTCTTGCTATAGGAAGAGCTGTAGCAAGCGCGATGGATACTCTTGCAAGACAGCCTGAGGCTGATTCAAAGGTCACAAAGAACCTTTTGCTTGGCTGTGCGCTTGCAGAAGCAACGGCGATTTATGGATTTGTTATAGCTCTGCTTATAATTTTGTTGAAATAATATAGACTTATTCGCGGAATACGCGTATACATCAAATAATCCGGGAGGAGGGACGAGCCGGTATGCTTAAAATTATCCCATGGGATATATTATTTATTATAATAAACCTGATCGTTCTGTACGTAATTCTGCGGCTTGTGCTTATAAAGCCTATCCGCGGCATAATAGAGCAAAGACAGCAGATAATAGACTCCGGACTGCAGAATGCGGCGGAGTCGGAAAAGAATGCAAAAGCTATAGAAGCCGAATGGAAAGAAAAGCTTGACAGCGCGGGAACGCAGTCCGCGGAAATGATAGAGAAAGCAAAGCTGGATGCCAAAGCCGAATATGAAAAGCTTGTATCCGAGGCAAAGGGCGAGGCTGAGCGCATTGTGAGCAAAGCCCGCAAAAACATGGATGAAGAGCGCGAAAAGGTCGTGCAGGAGCTGCAGACGCAGGCAGCCGGTATCGCGCTCGACACCGCCAGAAAGGTACTTGAAAGCAGCGATCTTGCAGATGTCAACAAGTCGCTGTACGATAAGTTTTTGACGGAATCGGGTGACGGACATGGATCAGAGAGCAATTAACTACGCAAAGGCTGTATTCAGCCTTAACATACCGGAGCAGGATCTGAGCGCAGCAAAGGATATTATCTGCAGCAGCCCGGAGCTGGCTGAGGTATTGAGGGATCCGTCCGTAAAGAGGACAGCAAAGCATAATATAATAGACCGGATATTTCCGGGATCTGTAAGAAATTTTCTCAAGCTGCTTACTGATAACGGCAGCTCGGGACTCATATCCGAAATACATGAGCATTACATGAAAATCAAAGCGGAGTCTGACGGTAAAATGAGCGCAGAGCTGATCTACTGTGATGCTCCGAGCGAGGCTCAGCTTGAGTCGATAAAGGCTAAGCTGCTTAAGCAGTACGGTAAAAAGAGTATTGAGCTCAAGCTTACTTGCGATAAATCTCTCATCGGAGGGTTTGTTATAAAAACTGCCGATGAGGAGATAGACCGCAGTATAAAGGGGCGTCTTACGGAATTGGGTCAGAAATTAATTCGGAGGTGAGAATTTTGAGCTCTATCAGTTCAGAACAGATCGTCGCTATATTAAAGAGCGAGATAGAAAATTACGAATTGGAAAAAAAGAACCGCGAGGTCGGAACAGTAACATATGTCGGCGACGGCATTGCAACGATCTACGGTATAGATCATGCTATGTACGGCGAGATAGTGGTATTTGAAAACGGCGTAAAGGGCATGGTCCAGGATATAAGAAAGAATGAGATAGGCTGTATCCTTTTTGATCTTGAGGGTACTATCAAAGAGGGCACAAAGGTAACGAGAACAGAAAAGATGGCAGGTATACCTGTCGGAGATGCTTTTTTGGGCAGAGTTGTAAACGCTTTGGGCGAGCCTATCGATGGTCTGGGTGAGATCGCTTCGGAGGGGTATTCTCCTATAGAAAAATCTGCTCCCGGAATAATAGACAGACAGTCTGTCTGTCAGCCGCTTGAAACAGGAATATTGTCAATAGACTCAATGTTCCCTATTGGACGCGGTCAGCGAGAGCTTATAATCGGAGACAGACAAACAGGAAAAACATCTCTTGCCGTAGACGCTATACTCAATCAAAAGGGCAAGGACGTTATATGTATTTATGTTGCTATCGGACAGAAGGCATCAACGGTAGCAAAGCTTGTAGGAACGCTCAGATCGCACGATGCTATGGATTACAGTATCGTAGTAAGCGCGACGGCGAGTGAGCCTTCACCTGTGCAGTATATTTCACCGTATTCCGGAACGGCTCTTGCGGAATATTTTATGAACAAGGGCAAGGATGTACTGATAGTATATGATGATCTTTCAAAGCACGCTGTAGCATACAGAGAGCTTTCACTGCTTTTGGAGCGTTCACCGGGACGTGAAGCATATCCGGGCGATGTATTCTATCTGCATTCAAGACTGCTTGAGCGTTCAAGTAAGCTGAGCGATGCGCTCGGCGGAGGCTCAATAACAGCGTTGCCTATAATTGAGACTCAGGCGGGAGACGTATCCGCATATATACCCACAAATGTTATATCTATAACCGATGGACAGATATTCCTTGAAAGCGGATTGTTTTTCTCGGGAATGCGTCCTGCCGTAAACGTTGGTCTTTCAGTATCGCGTGTCGGCGGTGCAGCGCAGACAAAGGCGATGAAAAAGGCATCGGGAAGTATAAGAATAGATCTGGCTCAGTACAGAGAGATGGAAATATTCACACAGTTTGCGTCTGATCTGGATGAAAGCACTCAGAAGCAGCTGAAATACGGAAAAGGACTTATGGAGCTGCTAAAGCAGCCGCTGTGTCATCCTATGAGCATGGCTCATCAGGTAATATCGCTTGTTGTTGCAACTGAGAAGATGTTTATAAACCTTCCGGTAGAAAAGGTCAAGAAGGCGCAGACAGCCATGCTTGAATATTTTGATACAAATAACAGCAAGCTTGTTAAGGAGCTGGAGGAAAAGAAAGAGCTTACAGATGAGATCCGTGCAGGAATAATTGAAACGGCAAATAAGTTTTTTGCTAATCCTCTGCTAATAAAATAATTATCTTTTAATGTTGTAAGGATGTGTATTTATGGCTAATCTGAGCGAAATACAGGAAAGGATCAGCAGTATAAAGGATACAATGAAAATAACGAATGCGATGTATATGATATCGACCAACAAGCTCAGGCGCGCAAAGCAGGCTTTGGAAAACACAGAGCCTTACTTTACAAAGCTTGACGACCTTATCGCGAGCGTGCTGACGCATGCTCCGCATATATCGCATGAGGTGTTCGGAAATCTTGCAGAGCTAAGTCAGGAAAAAAGGCGCAAGGGTTTTATAGTGATAACGGCTGATAAAGGACTTGCCGGATCATACAATCATAATGTGCTCAAGCTTGCCGAGGAATCTTTGAAGAAGCCGCGCAGAACATATGAGCTGTATGTGGTAGGTCAGGTAGGCGAGCATTATTTTAGAAGACGCCATTATAACATAGATGAGTCGTTCCATTATACGGCGCAGAATCCTACTCTAAACAGAGCCAGAAATATAGCCGAGCGCGTAATGGAAAGGTTCATAAATAACGAGCTTGACGAGGTATTTATTATATATACAAGAATGATGAGCAGCACGGAGGTTGAGCCAACCATCACACGAATACTGCCGCTGTCGCGTGAGGATTACGAGGCAGAGGGAGAATATGCGCGCGTGCCGATGTTCCCGTCGCCTGAGGCGGTGCTTTCGAGCGTAGCGCCGGTGTGTGTGGCAGGATATATATACAGCGCTCTTGTTGAATCCTACTGCTGTGAGCAGAACGCGCGTGTAAACGCAATGCAGTCGGCAACAGATGCCGGTTCAGAAATGCTTCACGAGCTTTCTATACAGTATAACCGTGTGCGCCAGGCCAAGATAACTCAGGAGATAACTGAGGTGGCAGGAGGCGCGAAAGCTTTAAGACGAAACAAATAGCTTTGGGCGGGAAATGCTTGGAGCTAAAGTCTGATCATAAACAGGAAATGATGCTGCTGCAAAACTCAATAAGTTTGCAACAGCCCCAGTATAGTCAATAATATGAGAGGAGGATCCCTCATAGATGAATAAGGGTAAAATAGTACAGGTAATGGGACCTGTAGTTGATGTAGAATTTAAGGAGGGCGAGCTCCCGTCGATCAAGGATGCGCTTGAGGTCAGTGTGGACGGACAAAGGCGCGTGATGGAGGTAGCTCAGCTCACAGGAAATAACATAGCAAGATGTATCATGCTGGCATCCAGCGAGGGACTATACCGTGATATGGAGGTAGTGTCCACAGGTGACGGCATAAAGGTGCCTGTAGGCGAAAAAACGCTCGGAAGACTGTTCAATGTTTTGGGCGAGTGCATAGACAATGGCGAGCAGATAGATGGCGAGCGCTGGCTCATACACCGCAAGCCGCCGCGTTTTGAGGATCAAAGCCCTGTAGTGGAGATGCTCGAAACAGGTATAAAGGTAATAGACCTGCTTGCGCCTTACGCAAAAGGCGGAAAGGTCGGTCTGTTTGGCGGAGCCGGAGTCGGCAAGACAGTCCTTATCCAGGAGCTTATTAGCAATATAGCAACAGAGCATGGCGGATACTCGATATTTACCGGTGTCGGCGAGCGTTCAAGAGAGGGTAACGACCTTTGGACAGAGATGGGCGAGTCGGGAGTTCTAAAGAAAACAGCTCTCGTGTTCGGTCAGATGAACGAGCCGCCGGGCGCGCGTATGCGAGTTCCGGAAACGGGACTTACAATGGCTGAGTATTTCAGAGATGTAGCTCACCAGGACGTGCTTCTGTTCATAGATAACATATTCCGTTTCACACAGGCAGGCTCGGAGGTCTCGGCTCTGCTTGGAAGAATGCCGTCTGCGGTTGGATATCAGCCTACTCTGGCAACAGAGATGGGACAGCTTCAGGAGCGAATAGCGTCAACAAAGAATGGTTCGGTAACATCTGTTCAGGCTGTATATGTGCCGGCTGACGACTTGACCGACCCTGCTCCTGCTACAACATTTGCTCATCTTGACGCTACAACAGTTCTTTCAAGAAAGATAGTTGAGCAGGGAATATATCCGGCAGTAGATCCGCTTGAATCTAATTCAAGAATACTGGAGCCGGATGTCGTAGGCGAGGAGCATTACGAGGTAGCAAGACGAGTTCAGGAGATATTGCAGAGATATAAGGAGCTTCAGGATATTATATCTATCCTTGGTATGGAGGAGCTTTCAGAGGATGATAAGGTAACAGTATACAGAGCAAGAAAGGTACAGCGTTTCTTGTCGCAGCCGTTCCATGTTGCTGAAACATTTACCGGAGTGCCGGGAAAATATGTTCCTATAAAGGATACTATACGTGGTTTCAAAGCGATAATAGACGGAGAGATGGATTCTTATCCGGAAAACGCGTTCTTTAATGTAGGAACGATAGATGATGTTATACAGAAGGCAAAAACGCTCTGATCCGGAGGTGTTTTATGGCTAAGGAATTTAATCTTAAGATATATGCAACAGATAAGGTCGTATATGACGGCCCATGCGAGTCTATAGTTATCCCGGCGACGGATGGTGAGTATCAGCTTCTGGCAAACCATGAAAGCATACTTATTGCTATGGTAATGGGCGAGACAAGATATGTTGTAAACGGCGAAAAGCATGTATTCTTCACAGGTCTCGGATTCTGCTATGTGGAGAAGAACACGGTCGTTGTCTTTGTGGATACGGCTGAGCGTCCTGAGGAAATAGATCTGCTGCGCGCCGAGGAGGCAAAAAAGCGCGCCGAGGAGCGTTTGCGTCAGGAAGAAAGCCGTCAGGAATTTTATCATACTCAGGCGGCTCTTTCAAGAGCTATGTCTCGTATGAAGGAGGCGGCACGTCACAGACGTGGTTTCTAATAATATTACAGAATAATTTAAAGGGGCAGAGGAAAACACATTGTTTTTACCTCTGCCCCTTGCTTATGCTATGTGTAGTTTTTATTTTCCCTGACCGTAGTAAGCGTTCGCGCCGTGCTTGCGCAGATAGTGCTTGTCAAGAATGTCCTGCGAAATTGGCGGAAGTCCAGGTGTGAGCTGCATGCAGCGCAGCGCCATTTTAGCGCATTCCTCCATAACAACTGCATTATGTACGGCATTGTGAGCGTCTGTACCCCATGCGAACGGACCATGGTTTGATACGAGAACTCCCGGAATTGCCTCAGGGTCCTTATCCTTGAATGTCTCGATAATAACAAGACCTGTGTTCTTTTCGTATTCGCCGTGGATCTCCTCTGCTGTCATAAGTCTTGTAGCGGGTATTTCGCCATAGAAGTAGTCAGCATGAGTGGTTCCGAACGGCGGTATGCCCTTGCATGCCTGAGCAAAGGATGTAGCCCATGGTGAATGAGTGTGAACTATTCCGCCGCATTCAGGGAAAGCCTTATAAAGTTCAAGGTGTGTAGGCGTATCAGATGAGGGGTTATAATCGCCCTCGACCTTGTTTCCGTCAAGGTCAATAACGACCATATCTTCAGGCTTTAACAGATCATATTCAACGCCGGACGGCTTTATAACAAACAAGCCCTTTTCACGATCTATACCCGATACATTTCCCCATGTGAATGTAACAAGACCGTATCTGGGCAGATCCATATTAGCCTCATATACCTTTTGTTTCAATTCCTCTAACATAAAATCAGTCCTTTCATTTCATAAAGTTACTTATATTATAATAAATATCCATTGAATAATCAATATGAAAATCGTATTTTTTCGGTAAAATAGCAGAAATTATTAAGTTTGATAAGTTGATTTTGTATCATAATGTTAATTGTTTGTAGTGCAAATTAAAAACATGTAATAATTGTGTTGCATTTTTGTAATAATTGTGGTATAATGTTCAGAAAGAATATATGCGTGTCCGGGATATTGCCTGTTGTGCGGTGTCCGCAGGAGGGAAGGAACAAAAGATGGATCTGTTCATTTTTAATAATATAGAGAAAAATGAAACCGTCCGAGCCGTTCTCGACAAGGACAATACGGTGTTGCTGCGCGGCATTGTAAGGTTTGCTGAGACGGAGGGCGTTACCGATGACAGCTTAAGGGAATTTATTGCAACTCTGCTTGCGAATGACGAAAATGTTCTTTCGGATATAGCAAAATCGGGCAAAAATATAGGCAAGGATCTGTATAGACTTGCAAGCTTAGATATTGAGATGATATATAAGCGCCTGTTCAATACAAAAATAAAGTATAAGCCGTCCGGCAACGATACAGGGTTCTATGAAGGATATACAGGGTCTATACGCGGTATAACAGAGGCAAGCACAGCCGGAGAGCTTTTAGACAGGCTGATAGCTCATTACAGAAAATTCGGTTGTGGGATTATGGCGAAATACATAGCATTCAGGTTTGATGACGAGATAGTTGGTGTGCCAAATTCCGATAAGACTACCTTTGATGATATCGTAGGCATGGATCATCAGAAAAAAGTACTTATTGATAATACAAAAGCATTTATTAATGGAAAATTTGCAAATAATGTGCTGCTTTTCGGCGATCGCGGCACGGGCAAATCATCGTCGGTAAAGGCTCTGCTCAATATGTACGCAGATGAAGGATTAAGAGTAATAGAGCTGCCAAAGCGAGCAATAACAAGGATACCTGAGCTTACAAAGGAGCTTGAAAGATCACCGCATAAATATATACTGTTCCTTGACGATCTGACATTTGAGCGTCATGATACAGAGTACCGTTCGCTAAAGATAGCTATGGAGGGACAGCTCCAGGCATCGGCAAGCAATGTTCTGGTTTATGCTACCTCAAACCGCCGTCACCTCATTCGTGAAACATGGGCTGACCGCGAGGGCGGCGAGGTGCATGTAAACGATACAAAGCAGGAGATGCTTTCTCTTGCTGAGCGATTCGGAATAAGTCTTTATTTCCCGGCGCCGGACGCGAAGCAGTATATTGAGATAGTGCGTACTCTGCTTGCGCGCTGCGGCATTGAGATGACAGAGGATATTCGCAAGGAAGCAGTACGCTGGGAGATGAACTATGGCGGAAAAAGCGGAAGATGCGCAAAACAGTTTGTGGCTGATTTTATGCATAAGCAGTCATAATTGTATGACTTATCAGCTTTGGAAGGAGAAAAATATATGAAGAGAATAATAGGATTTGCAGTAGCAGTCGTGATGGCGGTATCAGCTATACCGTTTGTATCGGCAGAAAGTACTGATGTAACAATGTACACAAATGAAACAGGCGTGTACACTGAACATAATGATGAGAATACGGAAAGAGCAGTTTTATCTTTTTATAAGGATGGCAGTCTTGTCTACAGTTCAATGGCATCTTGGCAGGAGGGCGAATACAGCTTTGAGGTCCCGGAGCAGTATTTTGACGCAGAGGCAAGAATATGCTATGTAGGCGGAGAAATATATGATGTTGTAATAGATACGCCGTCAGAGAGCGCTGCACCGTCAGAGAGCGCTGCTCCGAGCGAGACAGCACAGCCTTCATCGACAGAGAAACCGGAGGCGACAGCCGCTCCGACAAAAACTCCTCATCCTGAGGTCTATCCTAAGGCGATGGATGCAATAGATGCTTTTGCTGTTGTTAAGAACATATCGCAAACTGCTATAGATGGTGAAGATTATTACACAGCAGAAATGCTTTATCAGGGAAGTGAAATCACGGTAAATATCCGCTCAAGCGTATCGATAGTATCGGCATCAGACGCTTCAGAGTATCTCGTAGGCTCGGATGCAGGCGCGCTTCAGGATGGCGACGTTATACATTTTACAACAGATCTTCAGGGCAGAATAAAGAGTATAGAATTTATATATAGACCTGATTTCATTGACTATGTTCATGCGGGAACAGATTGCGGAGCTAATTTCAGCAAGCTGATCTCTGATTCGGGTGTAGTTGCAAACCACAGCGATTGGACTGTGGCAACATACGGCGGATTTGCAGACGGAGATAACGAGTATGCGTTCGGAGTTCCTGTCAGCGCAAAAGCCGGCGAGCTTATTCTCGCTGATAAATCAGGAAATATTATGGAGATAGACCTTGATAAGAGGGCGATGGTATATACCGTTACCGATACATCAAGAGGCGATAAATCGGAGTTTACAGGAAACGGACATGGTTCTGTAACGACAACGTATGTCCCGGATAATTTGTATGATGAAGATGGACGTATCATTTCATGGGACGAGATAGAGGATGTGACATATGCGCTTGTCAGGATAATCGACGGAGTTGCAACTGATGTCGCAGTGTTTACAGGCAGATGATTATACCGCTTTGGCGGGTTAATCATATAGCTCTTTTGCATAAAGGCTTTGGAGCATAGCGGCAGAACACAATTTTGCCGTATAATCGGCTTATTGTCGAATGTATGGTGACCGTTAAAACGGCATTAAGCAACCTACAAAATCCCGGAGGGCATACTCATGATAGCCACACAATGTATCAGTGCAGATCGGGGGCATTTGAGATGATGCACAAAATACATTGTACTTCGGGCGCAAAGAGGTTCTAAAAGAACCTGTTTGCGAATATACTTCTTTAATAAGAAGAAATATCAGGAGGACTTTACTATAATGAACAAATTACAAAAGACCACAGCCGTGATGGCTGCGGCGTTCCTTGCGGCGGTATGGAATGTAAATGCTCTTGCATCAGATACCGTTGTGGAGGTAGGCTCAATTGCGAGCAATATTCCGGAGATAGTGAATTTTCCGGCGGAAGAAAAACCGTTTGAAAAGGATAATACCTTGTATGTGCCATGTCGCGTAATGGCAGATGCTATGGGAATGTCAACGGAATGGGAACAGTCAAGCCAGACTGCCACGCTTATTGTTAATGCGGATGAAAACTCGGAAAAACCCATCGAGCAGTATGCATATAGAATGAGCGAGGGTGTTGATAACTCAGGGCAGGATATTGAGCCTGAAAATATCAGCATAGAGCTAAAAGCGGGATCAGAATACGCGCTGGTCAGATTTGATTATTCAGATACAAACGGCGAGACGGTGTCATATGGAAAGACAGTCGAGCTTGATGGAATAGTGCGTATGCTTGACGGCGGAACAGTGATGTTTCCGCTGAGATCAGTTATCGAGGCTTTTGGCATGGAGCTTGAATGGCAGCAGGTGAGCAGAACAGCAGCTGTTGTTATACCGCAGATAACCGTAATACCGGATAATCTGGGAATAATAGCGGAGGATATTGTGCAGGATACTACATCAAGCGTAGTTGCATCCGCGGCGGAATCGGAAACCGAAGCAAAGTCTGATATGACATATTTAGGTACTTTTCGGATCTCTCATTATGCCCCCGGCGCAGAATCTAACGGAACTTGGGGTAATGCTACCGCATGGGGCGGAGATATAACCCCGGGCAGAACTATTGCAGTAGATAAAGATGTTATCGAGCCGCTGTCATGGGTATATATCGATGGCTATGGCTACAGATGTGCAGAGGATTGCGGCGGAGCTATCAAGGGAAACATGATCGATATGGCTGTTTCTACATACAGTGAGGCAATGAGTCTTGGCGTAGTGTACAAGGATGTATATATCTGCAAATAACAGCTGATATTTTGTAGTTTATCGCAAAAAGAGCGGCAGCGAAACCTTTTGAGTTTTGCTGCCGCTCTTTTTAGCGCTGTATAAGTATCTGGTACAGCTCATTGAAATCGTCTGCAATATAATCGGCTCCGGCTGCCTCAAGCTCTCCGGGCTCTGCGTAGCCGAAACGAACTCCGCAGGAGTCTATACCGCATTGTTTTGCGCCGATAATGTCCTGTTTTCTGTCGCCAACCATGATTATTTTTGACCTGTCGTCTATTTTAAGCTTTTCTATAGCATATTCAATGACCTCGTTTTTGCTGTCGCGCACTCCACTGAGTTCAGCCCCTGAAACCATTTTCAAATAAGGTCTTAATCCGTAATGCTTTACGATTATGTCAGCAAAAACCTTGGGCTTGGAAGTGGCTATTACGGGTATGCGCGAATGCTTTACAAGTTTTTCAAGCATTTCCTCAGCTCCGTCAAGCACACGGTTTTCAAACAGTCCCTTGTCTGCAAAGCGTTCTCTGTAATATGTCACAGCGCGTCGCGCGTTGGTCTGGTCGAAGCCGCAGAATTCGGTGAATGAGACCATAAGCGGAGGACCGATAAATTTCATTAGCTTTGATTGATCCGGTTCCGGACATCCCATTTTGTCAAGAGCATACTGCACACATTTTATGATACCTTCCTTGGGATCGGTCAGCGTACCGTCAAGATCCAGAAAAATATATTTATATTTCATATCAGGATATGTTCCTTTCGTGTCAGAATAGATCAGCGCTGTGCGCTGCATATGATATAATACCATAAAATACGGTGAATTTCAATATAATCAGACTTTTTTTGAAAAGTTTATTGCCAAAAGGAAGGTTTTATGATATAATTTTAAGATAGGTGTGCGGTTTTTGTGCTCCGTAATGATAGTAGAACTTATTGTGGTTTTACAATTGCCTAATTAAAATTTTGGGCAATTGTAAAACTCCAAAAGAGTTTTGCAATTGCTGCCTATTTGATGGGTGCTCGAGGGTGTACCCTCGAATTTAATAAATTTCTGAACGATGTGCACCGCGCAAGAAAGCGCGGTCAGCCAAAGGCTGAATTTTGCTTTGCAAAATTGCTGAATGTGCGTCAGAAATTTGGGTTAAAAAAGTTTCAACATACGTATTTTATGTAATCGGATGGAACTTTTTTAACCTACTTTAGCCAGATCAATTGTGAAACGTAGTTTTACAATTGCTTATAATTAAAATTTAATAAGGAGGATGTTTATATGTTAATAACATCATCAAACATTTGCATAATGATATCCATTGTGGTATATCTTTTGGCAATGTTGTGGATAGGCGTGCGCTGTTCAAAGGCTAATAAGAACACGGACGATTTCTATCTGGGTGGACGAAAGCTGGGACCTTTCGTTACAGCTATGAGCGCCGAGGCGTCGGATATGAGCAGCTGGTTGCTTATGGGACTTCCGGGCGTGGCATATCTAACAGGTGTTGCCGATGCGGCATGGACGGCTATAGGTCTTGCTGTGGGTACATATGTAAACTGGCTGATAGTTTCAAAGCGCATACGCAGATATTCATACGTATGTAAAAATTCAACAACTATACCGGCTTTCTTTTCAAACAGATTCAGAGATGAATCCAAGATCCTGTCGGTAATAGCGGCAACAGTGATTATTGTATTCTTTGTTCCGTATACTGCTTCAGGATTTGCGGCGTGCGGAAAGCTGTTTGCGTCACTTTTTGGTGTAAATTATGTTTCGGCAATGATAGTCTGCGCCGTTGTTATAGTGCTTTATACAACAATGGGCGGATTTCTGGCTGCAAGTACAACGGATTTTATACAGAGCATAGTAATGACTGTTGCGCTTGTTATAGTTCTGGGCTACGGTATCATTTCAGCGGGCGGCATGGACAGTGTTATTGAAAATGCGAAGAGTCTGCCGGGCTATCTTGATTTCAACGCTGTATATGATAAGGTTACAGGTACTTCAACACCGTATGGCGCATTAAAAATCGTATCAACGTTTGCATGGGGTTTGGGCTATTTTGGTATGCCGCACATACTCCTCAGATTTATGGCAGCGCGCGATACTAAAGAGCTTAAGCTTTCGCGCCGTATAGCTACAGTATGGGTAGTTATCTCACTTGGTGTGGCAATATTTATCGGTATAATAGGCCTTGGAATGACTAATGCCGGAGTTATGGGAGAGCTTAGCGATCCTGAAACGATAATAGTTCAGATATCAGGTCTTATAAGCAGGCACGGAATAATACCTGCTCTGCTTGCGGGAATAATCCTTGCCGGAATACTTGCGGCGACAATGTCAACGGCTGATTCGCAGCTGCTTGCGGCGTCATCAAGTGTTTCGCAGAACATTGTAAAGGAATGTATTTTCAAGAATATTAGCGAGAAAACAACTATGATACTTGCGCGCCTCACAGTTGTGGCAATATCGGTAGTAGCAGTATTCCTTGCTCTTGATCCGGAAAGCTCGGTATTTAATATAGTATCATTTGCTTGGGCTGGATTTGGCGCGGCGTTCGGACCCGCAATGCTGCTTATGCTGTTCTGGAAACGCATGAACAAATGGGGCGCTCTTGCAGGCATGGTATCAGGAGGGATCATGGTATTCCTTTGGAAATATGTTATAAGCGGATTGAGCCCTGTTCTAAACATATACGAGCTGCTGCCGGCATTCATAGTATCGGTAGCTGCAATTGTTATAGTAAGTCTTGTAACTCCCGCTCCTTCAAAGGAGATAATCGACGAGTTTGAACAAGTTGGAAAGCTTAAGGACTGATAATTAATGGGGCTGTAGCAAAGGGGGCTGCGCATCTTCGTTTCGTCCGTTCTGCACTATTTTTCAAAGCCACAAGGGGGCTGTTGCAAACTCGTTGAGTTTTGCAACAGCCTCATTTTTGTTATATAGATAGGATTTTGTCAGCTTTGTAAATTTTCTGTGAAACATGTTGCAATATTTCTGTAAATATGATATAATAGAATTTATGATAACTATTGAATAAATATCAGATTATTGCGCAGTAAATGCTGAGCGTCTGCTTGTGCACCGGTCAGCGGCGAGTCGCAGGATCTTGCGAAAGGAGAATTGAAATGGCTGCAAAGAAGAAAAAGATATTAACATATAACGGAAAGCCTATTGTAAGATGCGGGAACAGAATTTATTATGGTAATTTTGAAGATAAACTGATCCTTGTTCTGGATATATTGGAATCAAAGAGTGTGAATAACTATAGTATTGCAACAAAGGTGCTTGTACAGGTGATGGATAATACAGGTGAGTTGGGAAAAGGACAGGTGTTCAGAAAAGCTACGCGAGACAATCTTTATAAGGCTCTTGATATAGGAGAGTGGTGGCTTAAGGATGCGCTCAAGCAGCTGGCATAAAATAATAACCGCGGCACATGCCGCGGTATTTTAATATAATAAAAAAGGAACCGAGTAAACGGTTCCAGGAACACCTTAAATCATGATGCGAGAATTACCAGTACAAGAGTTGTGATAAGGAACAAAACTGCAACAGTAGTTGTCAGCTTGACCTGCATCTTTTCTTTTGTTGTACCGCCTGCCTTTTTAAAGAATGAATCGCCCATATCAGACGAAGCTCCCTGAATGCCTCTCATACCCGGATCCTTACCCTCCTGGGCGAGAACTACAAGTATAAGAAAGAGCGATACTACAATATGAAGAACTATGAAAACCGTATTCACTGCTAAACCTCCTTTTCAAAGAGTAACCCGTAATGCGCCGCTGCGTCTCAACGAAAATACTCATATAATACACATAATACCCTACTATTATATCACAATTCTGTGAATTTGCAAGTGTTTTTTTAAATTTTTTAAAAATTTTTCAAAAAGCACTGTACTAATAATGTTTTTTTTGATATACTAAGGGAGTGAGTATATTTTTACGCGTCATGAGTATTCGCATCGGATAAGGGGGCAGGAGATGGAGAAAGTAATCATAGCCGGTCTGCACACCGGAAGCAGAGATCATATAAATGATACGACAGAGGAATCTATGCGTGAGCTTGAGGAGCTGGTAGAAACAGCCGGAGGTGAAGTCGTATGTGAGCTTGTGCAGAATAGACCTGCGCCTGAGAGCGGAACGTATCTGGGGGGCGGAAAGCTTGAGGAGCTGAAAAACGCAGTGGAAACACTCGAGGCGGAGCTGGTTGTGTTTGATGACGAGCTGTCTCCGGTACAGCTAAGGAACATAAGTGAATATCTGGGTATACGCGTGCTTGATAGATCTATGCTGATACTTGATATATTTGCAATGAGGGCGCGGTCGGGCGAAGGAAAGCTGCAAGTAGAGCTTGCTCAGCTGAAATATCAGCTGCCGCGGCTGCGCGGAATGGGACTTGAGCTGAGCCGTACAGGCGGCGGAATAGGAACGCGAGGTCCGGGTGAAACAAAGCTTGAAACCGATAGACGCCATATAAGAACTCGCATAGCCGCGCTGGAGGCAGAAATACGAGAGATAAAAAAACACAGGGGCTTGTTAAGAAGCAGGCGCAAAAAAGATGGAGTAATAACCGCTGCGCTTGTAGGATATACTAATGCTGGGAAGTCAACGCTTCTCAATAGGCTTACTGACGCGGGCGTATTTGCTGAGGATAAGCTGTTCGCAACTCTTGATACTACTTCAAGAGCTATAACTTTGAAAGATAACAGAAAAATAGTGCTTATTGACACTGTCGGGTTTATACGCAAGCTCCCGCATTATCTTATTGAAGCATTCAAATCTACTCTTGAAGAAGCGGCTGAGGCGGATCTTCTGCTGCATGTTATAGATGTATCAGGCGAGGAGACAGAAAATCATATAGATGTTGTTCGCAGCGTTCTCGGCGAGATAGGTGCAAGCGGCAAGCCGGTAATAAATGTGTATAACAAATGTGACATTAACGGGAATTATGTGCCGGGCGGGCATGAGTCTGCGGTAAAAGAGGTGTTCATCAGCGCGAAAACGGGAAGAGGCATAGACAGGCTTATGGAGGCTATCGCGGAGGTAGCTCCGGGCAGAAAAAGAGAATATAAGCTGATGATACCGTATTCTGACGGAGATGTATTAAACAGACTGTATACTGATGAAAAGGTCATAGCAGAAAACTATACTGCTGAGGGGACAGAAACGTTAGTGCTGCTTGATGATATTGCATATTCAAGGCTTAAGCGGTATATAGTAAAGAATAATATGTCGGATAAGGAGTAAAACCTAAAAAACATTTATAAGAAAACAAGTGGATGATCGAGAAATTCTGAAACCATAAAATATAATAAGAGGAGGGGTGCCATATGTCGTCGAACAAGGAATTCCTGAACCATATTCTTGATATCCTTTCGGATATGGAGGATGTGACGTGTCAGCAGGTAACAGGAGAATACCAGCTGTATTACAGGGGCAGACATTTCGGGGGCGTTTATGACAATAAACTGATGATCAAAAAGACTCCGGCGGCGGAGAAGCTTATAGGCACGCCGGAATATGCGATCCCATATCCGGGGGCATCTGAAATGCTCGTATACAGAGATACAGAGGATGCGGAAAAGCTGATGCAGTTTATTGAAGAATTGTATGAAAGCCTTCCGGAGCCGAAAAGAAAAAAAAGAAAGTGATCAGGGAGGATAAAGGTGTCAATAAAGGATACATACAGAACAGTAGCATATGAGTCGGAAACGCTTATAGTCGAGAAAAGATCCAAATTCTATTCTCACGTAATGCCTGTTGATAATGAGGCAGATGCGCTGCGTTATCTTAATGAAATAAGGTCAAAGTATTCAGATGCTACGCATAATGTTTATGCGTATGTTATAGATGAAAATAATATATTCAGGTACTCAGATGACGGCGAGCCGTCCGGAACAGCCGGAATGCCCGTACTTGATACCATACGGAAATCAGGAATAGTAGATGTTATTGTTATAGTAACGCGATATTTTGGCGGAACATTGCTGGGAACAGGAGGGCTGGTGCATGCTTACGGTTCTTCGGCGCGAAAAGGATTGCTTGAATCTCAGGTAATAATAAGAGAGATGTGTGATATTGTCAGAGTAAAAGCTGGTTATGAGCTTTCGGGTAAAATACAGTATATGCTCGCTGCTGAGGGATATATAACAGAGGACACGTTGTACGAGGATGATGTTACGTTCCGCATATGCTCGCCTAAGGAAAGAACATCATCGCTTATTGCCGGATTGACTGAGCTTACAAACGGACGCGCTGTGCCGGAGATCATAGGGCATAAATATGCTGATAGAAGGGATGATGATTTTTATGACAGTTAAACGCCATAGAGTATTAAAAATTGTATTGGCAATAGTTCTGGCAGCCGCATTTGCAGCCGGAGGCTATTATATAGGGATGAGAGCACAGACAGAAAATGTAATGTCCTCACTCCCGCGAGCGGTGCACGATAAAGAAGCGGAGCAGGATGCCGATAAAGCTGATGAGCTGCAACAGGCGGAGGCTACTGAGGAGGCGGTAGTGTTTGTGGGAAAATCAAATATCTCTGAAGCAGGATCGGGTGAATGGACAACTGTTGACAGCTGTAATTATGATATAACGGGCGATGGCGTAAATGATACGATAACACTGTACACATCTGCACCGTCCGACGATAAAGGGATACTATGGGAGGACTCTCAGGACTGGATACTTGAGGTAAGTGACGGAGTAGCTGGATATTACACGCTTGAGAGCGCGTCCATCAGCAATGGTTCATTATATTTCAGCGTGATGGAGATGAGCGACGGCAGGCGCGCTGTCGTAATGTACGAATATTCAGGATCACAGACAGCGGTAAAGGAATATATTTTTGCAAAGGCAGGCTTTAATGAAACGATAGCATATCGTTCGGAAAGCTCTAACCTGGTGCATACATCTATACCGTGGTATAAATAAAAAGGATGCTGTGTAGTGCAGCTTCAATATATTAAGCCTGAAAGGGCATAAGGAGGTTTTTATATGGAGATCAATTTAACAAAGACAACGTATGATGGCGAGGTCATCAAATCGGAAGTACCTGTTCTGGTAGATTTCTGGGCGCCGTGGTGCGGACCATGCAGAATGGTGGGACCTGTGATAGAACAGATCGCAAAGGAATATGACGGACAGATAAAGGTATGTAAGGTGAATGTAGACGAGGAGGGCGAGCTTGCTGCAGCCAACGGCATTGTTTCGATACCTACAGTCATCCTCTTTGACAAGGGCAAGCAGGTAGGCAAGCTTGTGGGAGCGCGTTCATTTGACGATTACGCGGACCTCATAGAAAAATTCATTTAAAATGGTGAATAATATTCATTATTTTAAATGAATACTGTATAAACTTACATTAATGAAATAAAAATTCAACAAAAATCGCAAAAGGGGTTGCATTTTTATTCAATATGGTGTATAATGATGTTCATACGATGTGAGTTGGCGTCAGGGGTGTTTATGGCGTCGGCTCAACGGGGCTGTGGAAAATATACAGAATGAACCTTGCTGTGTCTTGATTGGGTAGCGCAGCATTGTTTATCGCAAAAGGTGTTGCTTAGGATATATTTTAAATATATCCGGCTGCTTTTGCGGTCTGTACATTTCTCCGCAGCCCCACTGTAAATTTTACGAAAGGTTTGTTATACATATGCTTGAAGATATTATTGCACTTGATAAAAAATACTACATGAACACATTCGGCGAAAGACTGCCTGTATGCTTTGACAGAGGCGAGGGCATAAAGCTGTATGCCGATAACGGCGATGTATACTACGATTTTCTGGGCGGGATAGCGGTAAACGCTCTCGGTCACAGCCATCCAAGGCTTGTAAATGCTCTCAAGACACAGGTAGAAAAGTTGATACATACCTCAAGTCTGTATTATATAGAGAACCAGGCAAGGCTTGCGCAGAAGCTGGTCGAGAACAGCTGCGCAGACAAAGCGTTTTTCTGCAACAGCGGCGCGGAGGCAAATGAAGGCGCTTTTAAGCTGGCAAAGATATATTTCTATAAAAAGGGCATGGAGAAATATGAGATAATATCACTTGACCATTCATTCCACGGCAGAACACTTGCTACAGTTGCCGCGACAGGTCAGCCGCATTATCAGGCGCCATATAAGCCGCTCACGCCGGGATTTAAACAAATAAGACCAAATAGCCTTGAAGCGGTAAGCGAGGCTGTAACCGACAAGACAGCCGCTATTATGATAGAGCTTATCCAGGGCGAGTCGGGAGTGCATCCGATGGATGTAGAATACGCTAAGGGGCTTAGAAAGCTTTGTGATGAAAAGGGCATATTGCTGATAATAGATGAGGTGCAGACGGGCATGGGCAGGACAGGAAAGCTGTTTGCGCATCAGCTTTATGGAATAGAGCCTGATATTTTCACCTGTGCAAAGGCTTTGGGCGGCGGAGTGCCGATAGGAGCGGTATGTGCCAAGGCGGAGGTCGCGGCAGCGTTCGAGCCGGGCGATCACGGAACTACATTCGGCGGTAATCCATTGGCTACAGCAGCCGGTCTGGCTGTGTTTGAGGCTATAGAGGAGGAGCATCTGGTTGAGAATGCGCGGAGTATGGGTAGAATATTTGAGGAGAGACTAAACGAGCTGAGCAAAAAGCACAGGGATAAAATAGTGGATGTTCGCTGCGCCGGACTTCTTGTAGGCGTGGAGTTGAAGCCGGAAATTGCCAAGGGTGTATTTGATAGGCTGTTTAAGAAGAAGATACTCGCAAGTCTTTGCAAGGGGCTTACAATAAGGATCGCTCCGCCATTGAATATTACAGCTGATGAAATAGACTTGTTCATCAGTGCTCTTGACGAGGCTCTAAGCGAGGTATAAGCGAGGCATATTCTGCCGCTTGATAAAATGACTTATAATTGATCAGATATCACAGGAAACGGAGGACAATGAATTATGAAAGATCTAATAAGCTTGCATGATCTTACAAGCAATGAAGTTAAAAATTTGCTCAGTCTTGGACTTAAGCTCAAGGATGAGCTTAAAAAGGGAATACCACACCCTATATTAAAGGGAAAGACTTTGGGAATGATATTTACAAAGTCATCTACGCGAACCAGGGTATCGTTTGAGGTGGGAATGACACAGCTCGGCGGATACCCGCTGTTCCTTTCATCAAACGATATACAGCTCGGACGCGGTGAGACTATACATGACACAGCAAAGGTACTGGAGCGTTATCTGGACGGTATAATGATACGTACATACGCTCATTCTGACGTTATAGAGCTGGCAGAGGAGGCAGATATACCTGTTATAAACGCTCTCACAGACCTGCTCCACCCGTGTCAGGTGCTCGCAGATCTTATGACAGCATATGAGCATAAGGGCAAGCTTGAGGGGCTTAAGTTTGCATATATAGGTGATGGAAACAATATGGCTCATTCAATAATGTACGGCTGTGCTAAGGTCGGAGTAAACTGCGCTATTGCTACTCCTGATGATTATCAGTGCGACGCGGGTGTGGTTGAAAATGCAAAGGAAGACTTTAAGTCGTCAAGCGCGGAGCTGCTGCTCACAAATGACCCTGAAAAGGCTATAGCAGGAGCTGATATAGTGTATACAGATACTTGGGTATCTATGGGTATGGAGGCTGAAAAGGCAGAGCGTCAGCGTGTGTTTATGCCATACCAGGTAAATAAGGCATTGTTTGAAAAAGCAGCTGAGGATGCGATATTTATGCACTGCCTGCCTGCGTACCGCGGATTTGAGGTAACAGAGGACGTTATAGACGGACCGCAGAGTGTTATTTTTGACGAGGCTGAAAACCGTCTGCACGCTCAGAAGGCTGTAATGGCAACACTTATGGGTTAAATAGATATAAAGGGGCTGTAGCAAACTCGTTTTGATACAGCCCGAATGCTTTTAAAGGGGTGTTGAAGAATGTTAGCAGATTATCAGTCGCTGTTTCAGGTGCGCCTTGCGAATTATGATGATATAGAGTCAATAATGAGCATAACACGCGAGGCTTTTATGAAATAT
Organism: uncultured Clostridia bacterium; assembly: GCA_944391225.1. Classification (GTDB taxonomy): domain Bacteria; phylum Bacillota; class Clostridia; order UBA1381; family UBA1381; genus Ornithomonoglobus. Next base: position 32,991 of record CALXSS010000003.1, on the reverse strand, counting down.
AAGATAATGGCAAATATAGATCATGTGGATGCCTTATATGAAACCTACAGCGATGTAAAGCATGATATAGATACAAAGATAGTGCTCATTGCGCTGTCTGACGGAGAACCGGTAGGCAGCGTAAGGGTAGAGGTGCTGCCTGACAGGACAGCAGTTTTGACGAGATTTGCCGTTAAGGTCACAAGCCAGAACAACGGTATAGGAAAATCTATAATGAATCTTGTTGACAGGATAATGATAAAGAAGAATATAAGCAGAATATGCCTGTATACAGGCTCAAAGGTAACGCCGCTGATACGTTTCTATTACGGGCGAGGGTTCTATATAGAATCAACTGAAAACTCGCGTGGATATCTTCGCGCAAAGCTTGTAAAGGATTATGAATAAAATGCCGCCCGCTGCCGGAGCAGATCCCGGAGCGCAGGCGGCATTTTTTATAATATGCTTTTAAGGCTTAAAAGCTGATCAAGCCAAGGTGTTCAAGCAGTATCTTAAGACCTATCAGAATAAGTATGACACCGCCCGCTATCTCTGCTTTAGCCTTGTATTTTACGCCGAACATGTTGCCGACCTTTATTCCTATGGCTGACAGTATAAAGGTGGTTATTCCTATGGCAGAGAAAGCAAAGATAAGATGTGTTATATTTTTTATCAGAAATGCAAAGGTTATTCCAACAGCAAGCGCGTCAATGCTGGTTGCAACAGCAAGCGCGAACATTGTTTTTACAGCGAACGAATCATTCGCTTCATTCTCCTCCTGCGAGCGCGCTTCCTTGATCATGCTGCTGCCTATGAATGCAAGCAGAACGAATGCTATCCAATGATCTACCGAGGTTATGTATCTTTCAAAAGCGGAGCCGAGAAAATAGCCTATTGCGGGCATTAGCGCCTGAAAGCCTCCGAACCATATTCCGACTAAAAAAATATGCTTACCCGTGACGCGTTCAGTTGCAAGTCCCTTGCATACGGATACGGCAAATGCGTCCATAGAAAGACCGATGGCTATAAGCAGCAGTTCAATTATCGACATTGTTAAAACCCTCCAGCTGCGCAGAAGCGCAAAAAAAATAAAAGTAATAAGAGCGGATCAGGCTCTGTTTATGCGTAAAAACAATTATATCACAGATATATGTTGAAGTCAATATTTATATTCTGTCCGAGTAATAAAAAAATATTTTGAGTAAAAGTCACCTGGCAAATAAGCCGACTACTAATTGTTAGATGTGAGGTCTAACTTTCGAGTTGGCTCAAAGGCGTGAGATAAGATCAATTTCCTATAGCGGTAGAGATAAGCTGTAAATTAACGACCATCGGTTCTTTATATCCATCCACCAATGCGAATCTGTTAAATCCAGCAACCTTTATTACGTATGTTTCTCCTTTTTTTAACTGACCAATATCGTTTTTTTGAGTCATATACATTTTGTAATTGAATGCAATCGTATCATTTTTTACAACGTATGTTTCAATGGCACCCATATCCATATAAAAAGCATCACGCTGATATTTCATAGCATCACGGTAATCTTTATATATTTGTGGTTCGGATCCGATAGCATCTATTATGCAATTATCGGCATAAAGGCTATCAGCACATTTGAGCCAGCCCTCATAATCCGGCTTCCACTCTGACCACCATTCAAAAATACGTTTTTCATCGGATAAGTCAGCTGCTTGTAGTAAAGTCCCGTAATTATTAATAACGGAAAGAGGTGTTTTTAATTCGTGAGATACGTTTGCAACAAAATCAGTTCTGAGTGTTACTACTCCTGAGAGTTCCGCCGCCATTTTATTAAATGCTAATATTATTTCGTCAAATTCATTAATTTGTTTTTTTTATGCATTGGCTTTATACGAACAGTAAAATTACCTTTTGTAATTTGCTCAGTGGCATTTAATATTCTATTAACAGGCCGATCTATGATTATTTTACGATATATTTCATTAACTATAGTAAAAAGAAAGCTTAAAAATATTACGTTAAAAAATGTAATTGGTGCGCCTTTACGAATTGTGTTTTCATCAAGATCTATATAACGGAAAAACAGCAGGTCACAGCAAATGCCGTAAAAGAGAAAAACACCAGGTACCTTAGAGTCTGTATTAGTTTAATAACATATCCTAATTATAAGACAATTAATAGTTATTGTCAAGCTTCCTAAGAGATATACTTATGCAATAATATTGATATTATATATCATTTATTAAACATGTATTGATGCGTAAAATATAATTAGGGGATGTAAAATGTCAAAAGAACGACAGCGATATGATTTCAGAGCATTAGATAAGGGTATAAAAGATGCGAGAATTGCTAAGGGAATGACACGCGAGCAGTTAGGAGAAAAATTAAATTTTGCTCAGCGTTATTTGATATCAATAGAGTTTCTGCACCACAATGTTATTGTACTCATTGATACATTAAAACATCTTGCAAGTTTACGGCATCCGCCCTCCTTATTTTTGTAGGCGGTAACTACCTGTATTTTTAATTCATAACTATATTTATCCAAAAAGAAAACCCCCTTAGAATAGATTTGAAATACCCTTTGTTATTTCATGTGTCTACTCTAAGGGGGGTTATACCATTTTGCTGCAGCCCTATCTCTGTGTTTCAGATAAATAATATTGCAAAATCAATGAAGCAGCAGAAAACCCTTTTGATGTTTTATTTTTTGATCTTCAGCTTGTCCGCCTTGCCGTGCTTTGTAAATACAGTTGAACCATTTTTCTGTTCAGCTGTCCAGCCCTTGCTGCTTGTATAGGCATCTCCCTTGACCTGCACACACATAAGACCGTCATCAAGGAAATCTATTACCGCGCTTTTTCTGCTTATCTTTATATCTGCCGGTATGTTGATTTGTTCAATACGTATTTCATTCTGCGCCACTCCGCTGCGTATTGAAGCGCCTCCAGCTATCGATGTGTAAAGATAACCGTTTTCTACTCTCCACACAGAAGCATCCGAGGAATAATCCTCAGCCCTTATGCCATACGCAAAAACAAGCTTTACTCCCACGCTGTCAGCATATCTTTCATCATACAGTCCCGCGCTCTCATCGCGCACACTTCCGCTGATAACTATAGCGTTATCCTTAAGCTCCGCCTTTATATCCGTATTGTATACAGCCGCTGCCGCCTTAGCCATCTGATCCTCGCGCACGAACATATAATTATATTTTTCAGTAAGCTCCTCTACCTTGTCCGCCATCTCAAGCTGTTCCTTGCCCAGCTCAGCATCATACACATAATCACAGTGGTTATAAAAAAGCATAGGCATATCATATTTCACACTCACATAGGAGTATGCACCGTTTCCATGAGGCGTGTTAGACACCTGCATCAGCAGGAAATCACTGTCTGATACATACATAGGCAACGGCAGAGTATTTTCCGCGCACGTCTGTGGCACTGCCTCGCTTCCTGGCGTCATTGAGCCGCTGTTCCAGAGCAAACCCGAATCATACTGAGCCATGTATGAGCCATTATATCCTGCGCTGAACCCGCCGTGCTCGCTCCCGTCATAGCCGTATCCGCTTGTATACCATGTATGCTGATTTATGCCTTTGCCGTTCCAGTCTATGCCATATTCCTCAAACGCTTGTTTATGGTATTCCAGCTCGCGCTGCTCATGCTCAGGAGTAGCATATCGGTGAGTCATGCCGTGCACGCCAAGATATAAATAATTATCCTTACAAAACTGCACCTGCTCCTTAAGCTGATCCTTATACGGGAAATACGGGCTGTCTATCGGATATGCCATGCCGTATTCAAGACTGCCGCATATTATATCATCAATACCGTCATTATTTATATCCGCAAATCGCGGAACACTGTTCATGCCTATAGTTATCCTTGAATTTCCTCGCCTTGACACATCGTCATACTCAAGATAACCCGTGTGTTCATAGTATTCTCCATTGAACTCATAGCAGGCTATATATCCCTCAAGAGTACCGCTGTAGAGCTTTCCGTTATATATACACGGGGATGCCCAGACCTCATCTGATGCCACGTTTACATAATCACCATACACTATATTATATCCATCCGGCGAGCTGCCGTAATATACTCTCAGCTCTCCCGAGCGCGAACCCACCGCCAGATCGGTCACTCCGTCGCCGTTAATATCACCGCTCGATATCATACTGTCTGTAAGCCCAGTATCAAGCACATCGCCAACATACTCAAAGGCTAACGATGAATCGTTATCATCAGTCTTAAGTGATCTAAACGCTTTTATAACCCCGCTTTCACTTCCGGATATGAGCTCGCCGCGTCCGTCACCGTCAATATCGAATATTACCGGCGAGGAATATGCGCCTACAGAAAGAGCATCGCCGCTGCCGTCAGTTATAATAGTTGCAACACCGGTTTCATAGTTATCCTCCATGCCATAGCCTTCATAATAATAGAACCTGCCGTCCGCGCTGCCGCATATAAAATCCAGCTTTCCATCCTCATTCCAGTCTATAGGGAAAGGATATGCCCTTTTTGTATACTGCTTGTCATCTTCAAAATAGCTTTCGGTATCGTCATACGAATCAAGCTCTAACCACGCGCCGGAGGACACGATATGCGTGCCGCTGCAATACGCGCCCTCGTATGGATCGCTTTTATAACCGGTACCGTCATCAAGCAGATACGTTACGCTCTCAGCCCTCTTGAACCATGTGTAAGTATTTCTTACGAGCGTATATGACGGGATCTGTCCTTTTTCAATGACTATTTCCGCAAACCTCTCAAGCGCATTGTTCTGTATGCCTGTTATATCCTCATAGTGCAGCTCCCAAGCCGCCGGACGAGTCGCATATGAGCCAAATGTCCTCTCCACAGCAAACCCGTATTTTTTCTTTGACACATACTCCGCATAATAGCTGCGCAGCATATTCTCTGCCGCAACGGTAGTGAACGCCAAAGGCTCTCCATCTTCATTCTCATCCAGATCCGAAACAGAAAAAGCGCTTGGCAGCATTGGATTAGTCAAAAATACATATCCGCTTCCATATCTGTTCACAGTATAGACGGCAGTCCCGTTATATTCAGCTATTGTCTGAGCGGTTGAGGGGATCATACCGTATCCATACTGATATGAACAAAGCTCTTCATAATTAGTATAATCGCAGAGCACAGACGTATAGTCGTACAGCAATTCCTGTATGTTACTATAATCGCCGTCGCCCTCAGGATAATTCATTTTATCGGGACATCCCTCCAGCTTTACAAGCTCCGAGGCTCCCAAAAACTCATTGGAGAAATTCAGCACGAGCGAGTTATCTAAGACAACCGCCCCGCCGTTATATACATAATCCTCCACAGCCTCAAAATCAAAGCCTTCCTCATTTCTAACGCTGGAGCTGAGATATATTATATCATTTCCATTTATAGACTGAGTCGGCGTAAGCATCTGCACATCGATATTAGCCATAATGCCATTCTCGAGCTGACTGTATGCAGCCTCAGCCGCCGCAGTGCCCTGTACTGCCACTACTGCCGCTGTTATATTGCGTGTTTCGCCCGGCGCCTCTGAGGTGTTTCCGCCATTGAATGCGCATCCGCCTAAGAGCATCGCCATCGCCACCGCTGCCGCTGTTATTCTCTTCATTATAATAATAATCCTTTCATTTCATAAAAATATTTTTTAAAATATTTTATCAGCGGATGCTCCCGCGATATCAGCACCCGCGTATAGCACGGCATTATCAGAACGCCTCGTATATAAACGAACCGTTACCCGTGAAAAATACACATACCAGAAGAAACATTATAAGATAGATAATAAACGTAAAAAATCCTTTTATCAATTTCATTAAAGGCAGTCCTTTCAATATATCATATCGTGTATATTATAGCACAATTTTTTTCTCAAATCAATAGCATTATTCCCTAAAAAACGGACGCGGCAAAACTTATAAGCTCCGCCGCGTCCGCATTCGTCATTGTTCGCCATCAATATCTTCTGATCTATTATTCTCGGCATCTTCTTCAGCCGCTGTCTTTCTTGACTCGCGAACCTTGTTGAAAATCTCCATAAACTCATCGCCTGTAATAGTTTCCTTATCAATAAGAAACTCTGATATTTCGTCAAGAGCGTCTCTGTTCTCATTGAGGAGCTTTTTGGCAATATTGTAACGTTCTTTTAGGATCCTTACAACCTCCTTGTCTATCTCCGTCTTTGTCTCCTCTGAGCAATTGGCTACGCTTCTGCCGTCAAGATACTTGTTCTGTATGCTTTCAAGTCCTACAAGTCCAAACCTTTCAGACATACCAAACATCGTTATCATTTTTCTCGCCATATCTGTAGCGCGCTCTATATCATTCGCCGCTCCGGTAGTCTGAGTGTTGAATACGATCTCCTCGGCTGCTCTTCCGGCCAGAAATACCGTTATCTGATCAAGCAGCTCGTCACGGCTGTTTAGATACCTCTCCTCTTCATCAGGCATCTGCATTGTATAGCCAAGCGCTCCCATTGTCCTTGGCACTATAGTTATTTTATGAACCGGCTGTGTGTTCTTCTGCAACGCGGTAGCCAATGCGTGACCGACCTCGTGGAACGACACTATTCGCTTTTCAGTAGGTGAAAGTATCCTGTCTTTCTTTTCCTTTCCTGCGATTATTACCTCAACGGACTCCATGAGATCCTCTTGCGTGACAAGATGACGTCCGAATCTTACAGCTCGCAGCGCCGCTTCATTTACCATATTGGCAAGATCCGCTCCAACCGCTCCGCTTGTAGCGAGAGCCATCTCATGCAGGTCAATATCACTTGCGACCTTAACATGCTTGATATGGACCTTTAATATATCCTCTCTGCCCTTGAGATCAGGCTTTTCAACAATAATACGCCTGTCAAATCTTCCCGGACGCAGAAGAGCCTTGTCGAGTATCTCCGGACGGTTTGTAGCGGCGAGCACCACCAGTCCCTTTGATGAGTCAAATCCATCCATTTCAGAAAGCAGCTGGTTGAGAGTCTGCTCCCGCTCATCATTTGATGATATCTGCGCGTCACGCGATTTTCCTATCGCATCTATCTCGTCTATAAATATTATACACGGCGCCTTTGACGCTGCCTGCTTGAACAGATCCCTAACTCTTGAGGCTCCCACACCAACGAACATCTCCACAAATTCAGAGCCTGAAAGCGAGAAAAACGGTACATTCGCCTCACCCGCAACAGCCTTAGCAAGCAGAGTCTTTCCTGTTCCCGGAGGTCCCACAAGCAGCGCGCCCTTTGGCTGCTTTGCTCCTATAGCTGTATATTTGCCCGGATTGTGCAGGAAATCTACTATCTCATCAAGAGATTCCTTTGCTTCCTCCTGTCCTGCCACATCGTTGAACGTAACTCCGGTTTTATTTTCAACATTATACATCTTGGCATGAGACTGGCCTATTCCCATTATACCGCCGCTTCCTCCCATCTTCTTCGCCATAAGACGCATAAAGAACAGCATAAGAACATACACGAATACAAGCGGCAGTATCCATGTCAGGATAAAGTCAAGTATCGGGTTTGAATACTGTACTGGGCGATAATACTTTATGCCTTTTTCATCCAGCAGATCATACAGTTTATCATTTCCGATGTATCCTGTATAATACACAGGTCTTGTCGCTTCTGACTGTGCCTCTGCCATTTCATCAGTCATCTTACCCAGCAAAAAACCATTCTGTGATTTATCCAGTATCTCCTGAGGAGTCATCTCAGGCTGTCCGTATATGAGCAGCTGATCTGAGCTAATAACTACCTCAGTCACCTCGTTTTTATCTACCATACCCAAAAATTCGTCATATGATACTTCTGTTTTATCAGGTGATGAAAATGATGAGATCAGTAAGTTCAGTCCCACCGTCGCCACTATTGAGATCAGCAGAAATATGACGAGCGGATTCTTTATGGGCGACCCGTTAGGTACCCCTTTTTTATTATTATTCATGTCAATATTCCTTTCCGCCGCAAATAATTATAAATGCTTTCATATTTAATAAGTGTATCACATTTCAATTAAAATTTCAACACAAATTTGTTATATTAGCTGCTTTTTAATAGATTATTAATAACAGGACAAATTTTTATTAATAACTCGACAAATTTTTACTTGTATCTTATCTCAAATTATGATTGACTTGCAGGCAAAAGAATGATATAATAGTAAATAGTCACAGCAATGTGTGGATATTGCTGTATATTTTAGGGGATCTATGTGGAATATTTACCAAACGCATATTCCTCATACCTCAAAAGAAAGGAATGATTTAATGAAAAAACAATTTTCATTGTTTGTAGCAGTTGTCATGCTCATGACGACACTGTTCTCAGCCGTAAGCGTTAAAGCTGATTTCAGCGACGTTGCTGCTGATTACCGCTACAAGGACGCTATCACCACTCTTAGCAAGCTGAATGTGATCAACGGTTATGAGAACGGCACGTTTGAACCTGAAAAGGATATTACACGTGCTGAATTCACAAAAATTATTGTTTACATGCTCGGCTATGGTGATCTCACAGAACCAATTACCCAGTTCAACGACGTAAGCGCCGACCACTGGGCAAATTCCAATATCAAGGTCGCATATGATCTTGGTATCATCAACGGTTTTGATGAAGTAACATTCAAACCGGACGAGCCCGTTACATACGAGCAGGCGCTCAAGATGCTTGTTTGTACTCTTGGATACCAGTCGCTGGCAGAACAGAGCGGCGGCTATCCGCAGGGATACATTTCACAGGCAGCAGCTCTCAGCCTTACTGACGGAGTTGCGGACACAGCATTCACAGACAACGCCTCAAGAGGAGTTGTAACACAGATAATGTACAACGCTCTTGAAGTAGCTATGTACGAGCAGACAGCTACAGGCTGGCAGGCTTCTGACAAGACTCTTCTTAACGATTACCTTGGCGTATACGTACTCAAGGGAACAGTTGTTGGCGTTGAGGATTCAACCACAGCCGACTGCAACGCAAAGCTCTATACCGGTCAGATGGCTGTAAAGGATATGTATGACGAGGAATACGTTATAGACTACACCGAATATACCGACTCATACGCTACAATGAGCGCATTCCTTGGAAATACCGTTAAGGTATATTACCGCCAGGACAAGAACTCAGACGACAGATGGCTCGTGGAGATAGACAATGAGACATACTCAAATACTGAAGTGACAGTCTACTCATACAATATAGACTCATATTCAGGTACATCGTTTAAATACTATTTGGACGATTCATCACGTTCTCAGACAGCTAAGCTCAACAGCGCCGACCTTACTGTACGCTACAACGGCAGAGCCGTTACAGGAAATGTATATCTTGGCGACACAGCATATGCGCCGCTTGACGCTCTGAACGAATGGCTCAACCCTGATTCGGATAACTTTATCTATGGTACTGTAAAGCTCATAGACAGCGGATCAAAGGGAAGCTACAATATTGTTGATATATATGACTATGATACAATTGTCGCTTATAAGACGCCATCTTCATCAGATTACAAAATAACTGATAAAACAGTTACCGGTAACTACATAATCCTTGATCCTGACGACGTGGATTATAAGTTTACGATCACAAAAAATGACAGCGAGATCAAAACAACAAATATCGCTGCAAACGATGTTCTCAATTATGCCGTAAGCCTTGACGGTGAGCTTTATACTGTTTACGATACAGCTAAAAGCGTTACCGGAACAATTACTGCTACAAGCATTGAGGGCTCCGGAGAAAAGACCATCTCAATAGACGGTACTCAATATAGAGTTACCGAAAGATTTCTGAAGTATATGCAGGATAAAGAGCAGAAAGAGATCAAGACCGGTATGTCGATAACAGCTTATCTTGATATTCTTGGAAGCCTTGAGTGGGGAACAGTATCCTCCTCTACCTCATTCTATCCTTACGCTTATGTAATAGATGCGGTAACGGAGGGCGAGGATTATTATCTCAGACTGTTTGCTCCTTCAAACACCTCCATAACCTCATTCTCATCATCAACATCATATAAGGTGAAGACATATAAGCTGGCTGCAAAGCCAAAGCTCAACGGTTCAAGCTCAAATGCGGAAAGCATTCTTGACGCTCTGGCTGAATCAGCCGAAACAGCTAACCCCGATACAGAGATCGCAAACTTAGACGTTAAGCTTACAGGCTACAATCAGCTTATCAAGGTCGGATTCAACGACGCTTCGGAAATAACTAATGTTGTTACTATTAACTCAACAGACGGCACGGTCAACACCGATAACGGAAATCTTGTAAGATATAAGGCAATTGATCCTGAAAAGAAATATTATGTTTCTTCAACAGCAGTAAAGGAATCAAGCACAGGCTCGACCTTCTATTCAATAAGAAGCTCGACACCGCTGTTTGTTATCCCTAAGGACAGAACCGATACGGATAGCTACTCGCTCAAATCAGCAGTTACCTCAAACTCAATGGTATCAGGAAGCTCATACTATGTTGAGGCATTCGATCTGAACGATTCAAAATATCCGTCCTGTGTTCTCGTATACAACACAAACTTCAAGAGCGGTACAACAATAACAAAATCTACATTATACAGACTTGTGGCTGACGATATTGAAGAGGTTTATGATGCGGATGAAGATGATGTATTCAAAAATATACCGACATACTTCTCAAGCACCTCGCTTTCAAACACAAATATCTCACCTTCAGCTAACTTCAGTGATGTAGGCATGGGTGATATAATCCTCATGGGACTTGATTCAGATAATTATGCAGATACCTATATCAAGGTTCAGGATTATGACGAGATTAAGAGAATATTGAACGGAGAGACCGTTACATATGAAAGCGCTGACGGCGAAACAAAGACAGCAACATATTACTGGAATGAAACCCAGGAGCAGACAGAGGATAACAACTGGCAGCTCTACAAGTTTGACTGGAGATATCCTAAAGCCTCTGTTTCAGAGCCGACAGACAGCTATTTCGAGACAGGCGGCAATGTTACAAACATCTTCTCAAGAGCAGCTATGTTCAATGTGATCCAGGTCCTTTCCGATGACAACAAGATCTATGTTACTAAGAACGGCTTCGATGAATCAGGTGTTCTTGACGAATCAGAGTACGAGGAAATAAAAGTCTCCTCCTCAACCAAGTACATCAGATATGATTCTGCAAAAGATGAATTTACTCCTTACGCTGAAGGTACTGACAGTACAAACATCACACTGACAGACCTTAAGGAGGCTAAGAACTTCGGTTCAGACTGCTCAAAGGTTCTTATAACATATACCTCAAGCACCAGCAGCTCATCATCAGTGACACCGACAGCAAGACTTGTTGTTATATATGATTGATAACTAAAAAACAGGAAACGCCCGGCGTTTCCTGTTTTTTTAGTAGACAAAACGACTATAATGTGTTAATATATAATTATTATCAGATGACCAGTCACGAAACGCCTAAACGGCAAAGGAGGTATCACACATGGCAGACAACAATCAGATCCTCGGCTTGCTCAACGATACAGATGAGCAGACGTGGCATAACCCGTATGATCAGGAAATGCGCGAGCAGGAGAGCATACGTCGTGGCGATACGGAATCATTGAAGCTGTGTTGGGCTGAAAAATACGAGGGCTCTATAGGGATTCTCGCTCCCGACCCGCTGCGCAGCTTAAAAAACATAGCTATAGGTGTTATTACGCTTTCCTCACGCAGCGCTATATCCGGCGGGCTAAACCCTGAAACGGCATTTTCAATAGTTGACGCTGTTATCATGAAGCTTGAGCAGGATATCAAAAAGCCTGAGCAGGTCATAGAGCTGCTGCATAACACCCAGATGACCTTTGCTGAGATGGTGTGTGAAACAAAAAACAACAAGATCTTTAACCCTATAATCGCACGAGCTAAGGACTATATATTCAGAAACATAAACAATAAGATATCTGTAAAAGATATTGCAGCCTGGCTAAACGTCAATGCCGATTATCTATCATCATTATTCAGCAGATCGGAAAACAAAACACTGACCGAGTATATACTTGAAGAAAAGATCTCACGCTGCTGCAACATGCTGAAATTCTCAAATTACAGCATTCAGAGAATAAGCGCATACTTTGGTTTCAGCTCACAGAGCCATTTTACCGACAAGTTCAAATCGGTTATGGGGCTTACCCCTGGGCAATACAGAAAATATTACGGATCATCAAATTTTCAAAAATTAACATAAGAATTATGATAAAGTGTCAAGATTTATGGTAACATCTTGACACTTTTTATATTACAATATAAGCAGAGAATGAGACTAACAAAGAGAGAGAATACAAGGAGGTAAAATGATGAATACGAAAAAAATAATTTCATTTATCACGGCACTCACGCTTCTGCCGGCTTCAGGTATAGCGCTGTTTCCTTCCGGCGCCGCTGCGGCTGATACTGATGTCACAACAGTAAAGCTGGATCCTTCAAACGCGTCTCCGTTCAACAACGGCAGATTTGAAGGCTGGGGTACATCGCTTTGCTGGTGGGCAAACAGGATAGGCTACAGCGAAAAACTTACTGAGCAGGCAGGAGAGCTGTTCTTTTCCGAAGACGGATTAGGACTTGATATTGCGCGCTATAATATAGGCGGTGGCGACGATCCCGCTCACGATCATGTAACGCGTTCGGATTCAAAGGTACCGGGAGTTTGGGACAGCTTTGAATATATAAACGATGGCGACGACGTATCAATCACTTACGATGTCACTAAAGACAGCAACCAGCTCAATGATGCTAAAGCTGCTCTAAAAGCCAACAGCGACATTTATTTCGAGGGCTTTTCAAATTCACCCCCGTATTTTATGACTAACAGCGGCTGTTCAAGCGGAGCAGAGAATGCTTCAGATGACAATCTGAAAACAAATATGTATGACGACTTTGCTGAATACATAGCAGAGTCAACAAAGCTGCTCAAGAACGAGGGCATTGTTTTTGAAAGTTACTCTCCAATGAACGAGCCTGATACCAACTACTGGGGAGCAAACAGTCCAAAACAGGAAGGCTGTCACTATACACCCGGCACCAGTCAGTCAAATATGATAATCGAAACAAGAAAAGCACTTGACAATGCCGGTCTTACGGATGTGCTCGTTGCCGGTATGGACGAAACGAGCATAGATTCATCAGTAACCAACCTCGATAAGCTCACTGACGAGGCTAAAGAGGCGCTTGGCAGGATCGATACCCATACCTACGGCGGTTCAAAACGCAGCCAGCTCAAGGATAAAGCGGTTTCCATGAACAAAACGCTCTGGATGAGCGAGGTCGACGGCGGTTGGAACGGCTTTGGTCTTGCTGACAGGATCATCTTGGATATGAACGGCATGATGCCGGCTGCATGGATAATGTGGGATATTATCGATGTTCATAAGGATTCGGATTTCACCGATCCAAGCGGAAACCATACAGAATCAGGAAACAGCGTTTCAGAAACCTCATCGCTCTGGGGTGTTGGTATGGCAGATCATGACAAGGAAGAATTTGTGCTTACCAACAAATACTACGCGTTCGGTCAGTTTACAAAATACATAAACCCGGGCGATACCATAATCGCATCCTCAGACCGCACACTTGCAGCATACAATAAGGAAAGCGGAGATATAAAGATAGTAGTATCAAACTCCTCCTCGCAGGATATTCCATATGAATTTGATCTTTCGTCTTTCTCAAGAGTAGGATCCACGGTAAGGGAAATAAGATCCAATAATGCTACCGGATCAGCTGCGGAGCACTGGGCAGAGATAACAGGAGAGGCTTCCATAAACGGCAAAACTCTCTCAACTACCGCAAAGGCTAATACGATCACAACATATATAGTTGATGGTAGCAGCACCGTTTCACTCACATCATTTTCAGCAGATGAAAGCGGAATGAGCTACAGCTATACGCTCCCTGACAGCCTGAAGGGTAACAACGCGTATTTGGCTGTTTACAGCAGCGATGGAGCGCTCAAGTATGTTTCATGCAATAAATCAGATGACAGTGTATCAGGCGATTTCTCAGGCTGCACAGTTAAGCTGATGGTATGGGATGATGATCAGAACGCTCTTATCGCTCCGGTAACTACGGTGAGCGGTCCAGATAACATCACCTATTACGGCGTGATCACCGGTGCAGATGACGAGCTGGAGCTCAATTCAGACAGCCAGCTTACACTCAATACCGATCTTGAAGGCGACGTGACCTGGAGCGTTTCAGATGATACTGTAGCTTCGATCACAGCTGACGGAAAGCTCACTGCAAAGGCGCTCGGAACAGTTACTGTATATGCAAAGATAGCAGGATATACCTTTGAAAGAACGTTCAGCGTTCCTATGAGCGGAACAATAAACGGCATAGGTGCAACGCTTAAATGCGGCGAAACAGCCCAGCTTTCACTCACTGCAAATATCACGGGAACAGTAACATGGTCTGTTTCAGATGACAGCATAGCTTCGATCACAGCTGACGGCATTATAACCGGTCTTGTTCCCGGCGAGGTAACTATTTATGCTGCGATCGGTGAGCACAGAATAGAAAAAAACATCACCGTTCAGCTTTACTCTGTAAGCGGAACTGCTTCGTGGAGCAATGATTCGACCCGTCCGGATGACAATGCAGACTATCGCAAGGCTGTTGACGGCGATCTCACCACATATTTCGACGGTACTCAGGGCGGATGGGTACAGTATGATTACGGCGCGCCGTATAAGCTCAGCGAGGTCAAGCTTGCAGCGAGAAGCGGCAAAGGATTCCCCGAAAGAACCATAGGCGGAACAATACAGGCTTCAAACGATGGCATTTCATGGACAGATCTCTATACTATAACCTCTGCAATACCGTCGGATTCGTATACAACAATATCTGCATCTCAGCTTTCTGATAACCATGCTTACAGATATTACAGATATACGAACAATAATGACATGGCTAATATCGCTGAATTTCTTCTGAATGGTGAGTTCTTGAACGACACACCTGAAAATTCGCCGACAGTTACAGATATAGAGGAGCTTACAGACAGCTTTGAGGGCAGCACAAACATATTCGGAGCTGCTTCTTATGTCGACACACTTTCAGAGGACGGCAATACTATATATTCCTGCGGTCTTGAAAGGTTCGGGAATGTATTTGTACCTGTAAAATCAACTGCCACCGCATCACTGTCAAAGCCTATAGAGCTTACAGGCGACCAGCTCTTCAGAATGACATTTGATATGTTTGCCGGCTGGGAAAACAACGGCAGAGACAATACCTTTGCAATAAAGGATAAGAATGGCAATGAGATAGCGGCGCTCTATATGACAGGCGGCGGCTATAATTTCAACGAAATAAGAATAGGCGGAACAAATGTGCTCAGCGGCGCCACTATTGCCCAGAGCCGCAGCAACCCGGGCACAAACAGTAAAGCCGGAGCCAACGGCTGGAATGCAAGCGGTCAGCCTTATGTCAATGCTGTTGGATACAACAAGACAGTTGAAATAACAATAAGCGGCACAGGAATAGTATCAATTTCAGCTACAGGCGGCATGGAAGATACTATAGTAAGCGGAACTCTTACCACACCTGTATCAATAGGATCCATAGAGCTCAGCGGAAATTACAATTCCTCAAGAGAAAGAGTAGTATCCTATGATAATCTTGATACAGACGTTATAACATACGCAGGCGGCTCACTGCCTGATCCTACAGCGGCTCCTGATCCTACAGACGCTCCTGTTATTCCGGAAAGCGGCGAGCTTATAAACCTCAGCTTTGATAACGGAGATCTTACGAGCTCATCTACATATGGCAAGGCTTCCGGAACTCCGAGCTTTGTAACAGAGGACGGAAAGCAGTGCGTATATTTTGACGGAACAAGAGGATCCGCTGTAACTCTTACAGATGCCAACGGCAACAGCCTGCTTACAGGTCAGAAGAATCTTACTATATCATTCAAGGTAAAGCCGACAACTACAGGCACATCATGGTGGTTCTTTGCGGCGCCAAACGCCTCAACACAGACCTACCAGAAGGAAAAATACCTTGGTATTATGACCTCAGGTGGCACTCTTACACATGAACGCTATGATAATAACGGCTCAAGAAGCGAGTCGGCAACAGGCGCGTATAACACAAACGAATGGAACGACGTCATGATCTCCATTGAAGACGGTTTCTCGACCGTATATATCAACGGCAATGAGACAGACACTATCGCTTCAACAGTCGACATTTCACAGATGCTCGGTTCTGCGTCTGTCGCATATATCGGTCTTGCCAACTGGGGCAGCGGCGAGTTTGCAACCGGATATCTTGACGATTTTGTAATATACAATAAACCGCTTGAAAATCCACTCGGAAGCATAAGCCTTGGCGATACCTCTGCAGTAAAGAGCAACATTACTATCCCTCAGATAGAAAACGTGACCTGGGAAAGCTCTGATCCGTCTGTAGTTTCAACAGACGGATCAGTGACAAGAGCTGACGACACTAAAACAGCTATACTGACAGCTAAAACAACTGATAATGGTATAGAATTTACAAAGGATTTCAAGATAACGGTTGTAGGATACACTGCGGCGCTTGACACCTTCACAGCGTACAGCGAGAACAAAACGATATATTACACAACAGATTACAACAGCGCTGATACACCGTATACACTCTCTGTATCAATAAGCTCTGACAGCGTGCCGGGCTTTGGCGGAAACACCTCAGTCGATCCTGCCGGAAGCTTTGCCGTTACTGACAACGGCACCTACAAAGTGACCTGCTCTATGAAAAACAACAGCGAAACTGTAAGATCAGTCACAAAGACCATAAAGGTTAAGGACGCTATAGAAACTACAGCCTATCTGTTCGCGCACTTTGTAAACACAGAGGGCGATGCAAACTGCGAGCAGATAAGCCATTTTTAAGGATCACTGCTATCAAGTTCAAGGTGGAAATTTTCATAAATGAAAAATTCAGCATTAAAATCGCTTTATGTTACGAACGAAACTCACCGCTCGACGTACCCCCGTACGCCTTCGGGCAAGGGGGCTGCGCCCCTTCGTTTCGTCCGTTCTGCACTATTTTTCTAAAGCCCCCAAGGCTGTTGCAAACTCGTTGAGTTTTGCAACAGCCTCCTGTTTTTCTGACTCAGCAAAATATTTTTTCGCCTCATATTTTTTTGAAAAAAATAAAAAAAATACTTGACAAATGAATAATTTTATGGTAGTATATATATGTTGTTCGTTAAGAGCGGAAAGTTCGGACGAAACGTATGGAGGAGTATCGAAGTGGTCATAACGGGCCGCACTCGAAATGCGGTAGTCCGAAAGGGCTCGTGGGTTCGAATCCCACCTCCTCCGCCATATTACGGGATGTGGCTCAGTTTGGTAGAGCACTACGTTCGGGACGTAGGGGCCGCTGGTTCAAATCCAGTCATCCCGACCATATAAGACAGGCAGATCGCCTGTCTTTTTACTATATTCGGAAATATATCGGGAGGACGGTATGAAGATCACTGCGCTTACAGAAAATATATGCGGTAACAGCTGCGTGGAGGCGGAGCACGGACTCAGCCTGTTTATAGAGAGTGAAAAGCATAATATATTGTTTGATACCGGCGCGAGCGGATTGTTTGCCGAAAACGCGCTGGCGCTGGGCAGGGATATTGAGAGCGTCGATATTGCGGTCATATCGCACGGTCATTATGACCATGGCGGAGGCATAGAGCGGTTTTTGCAGCTCAACAAAACTGCGCCGGTATACATAAACAGCAGGGCGTTTTCTGAGATATACCGTCTTTCACCACTGGGTGAAAAATATATAGGCATCGACAGGACGCTTTCGGGAAATGAGCGCATAATAAAGCTTGACGGCAGCGTCACGATAGACGATGAGCTGTCGATATTTACCGGAGTAAAGGGGAGAAAGCTGTGGCCGTCAGGAAACAGAAAGATGTGCATAAAGGAAGACGGCGTGCTGAAGGCTGACGATTTTTCTCATGAGCAGGATCTTGTTGTAAACAGCGGCAGATCGGTGCTGTTTGCCGGGTGCTCGCATAATGGAGCTGTAAATATCATTGAAGAATATATCCGGCTGTACGGCAAGGCTCCGGAGGTGTTTGTAGGCGGATTCCACTTCAGGCGGGACGGCGACTATACAGAGCAGGACGTGGAGATAATGCGCGAAACAGCTCGGTATTTCTGCGATCTGCCAACTGTGTTCTACACGTGCCACTGCACCGGTACAGAGCCGTATGAGATAATGAAGGAAATAATGGGCGATAAGCTGATCTATCTGAAATGCGGAGATACAGTAATGCTATAGTCCTGATGCTGTTGATGGTGAATAGATAATGGGGCTATGCCCGTCAGTCAGAAATGCTGAGGCTGACGGGCTCTTTTTTTATACAATACGATTAAATTTCCCGTAAATACTTGAATTTTGCGCGTAAAAATGATATAATAACAATATATATAACTATTTTTTTATGTGTCAGTTTTTGGGTATATTTGCGCGTGGGAACGGCTTGGTATTTGGAGGCGGAAATGGTTCGGAAGGTATGGAAATTCAGAAATAAGGGAGTTAAGCCTGAGGCGGTAAGCAGTGCCGCACGACAGCATAAGATCCCGTATATAATTGCAAATGTGTTGTTGAACAGAGGGATAGAAGAATCAGATTTCGAGTCGTTCATAACAAAGTCTAAGCGCGGAGTGCGCAATCCCATGAGTATGCTTGACATGGATAAAGCGGTTAAGAGGATCAAAGAGGCTGTAGATAATAAGGAAAAGATAGTAATATACGGCGATTACGATGTGGACGGTATAACATCTACAGCCCTTGTATATGAGTTTCTGTCAGCGCTTGGGGCTGATGTTATATATTATATACCTGACCGCAAGGACGAGGGCTACGGAATAAATATAATGGCAGTAAACAAGCTTATAAAAAAGGGCATGAACCTGCTTATAACGGTAGACTGCGGAATAACGGCGATAGGCGAGGTGGAGTTTGCGAGGCTGCAGAAGATGGATGTTATCATAACAGATCATCATACCTGCAAGGAACGCATTCCGGAGGCGGCTGTGGCTGTGGTCAATCCAAAGCGCGAGGAGGATGAGTACGGGTTTGACGGGCTTGCGGGAGTAGGAGTGGCATTCAAGCTGGTGCTGGCTCTGGCTATGGCATACGGAATGAACACAGGCGAATGCTTTGATAGGTTTGTGGATATAGCGGCTATAGGAACAATAGCAGATGTTGTGCCGCTCGTTGATGAAAATAGGGTGATAGTGGATAAAGGTCTGAAAAAGCTCTCAGCTGTGCAGCGTCCCGGTCTTAGGGCGCTTTTCGAGGTCGCGGGCGTAGCGGATAAAAAAATAACGTCGTCAACTATAGCATTCGCCGCGGCGCCGCGCATGAACGCTGCGGGAAGACTGGGAACTGCAGAGACCTCTGTGGAGCTGCTGCTCACTAAGGATCCCGAAAAGGCGAAGCAGATAGCGGAGGATCTTGACGCTGAGAACAAAGAACGTCAGGCAACGGAAATGAACATAAATCGTGAGGCGCTGGAAATGATAGCGTCAGATCCCAATGCCGGTAAGAAAAAGGTGATAGTTCTTGCGCGTGAGGGCTGGCACAACGGCGTTATAGGAATAGTAGCTTCGCGAATAACGGAAATGTTTTATAAGCCGTGCATACTGATCTCGCTTAATAACGGAGTTGGCAAGGGCAGCGGCAGGAGCATAGCTGGCTTCAATCTTTTTGAGGCTCTTTCCGACAGTGAAAAATATCTTACCAATTTCGGCGGACACGCCGTTGCCGCAGGATTGGGCATAACAGAGAATAATATCAAGGATTTTACAGTAAATATAAATAAATACGCCGACCAGGTGCTGAGCGATGACGATATGATACCATCAGTCAAGATCGACAGCATTCTGGGCGGGCAGAGCTTGAGCCTGGCAACGGCAAAGGCAGTTTCGACGCTGGAGCCGTACGGTATGGGTAATGAGCGGCCTGTGTTTGTGATAAAGAATGCGGCAGTGCAGTCGATAACGACAGTTGGAGCCGATAACAAGCATTTAAGGCTGAGGATAGAAAAAGACGGGACAGAGGTAGGCTGTATAGGTTTTGGATTGGGAGAATTTGCTCAGTATGTTTATCCGGGAGATATGGTGCATCTTGCGTTCAAATTTGACATCAATGTGTATCAGGGTAACGAATCACTGCAGCTGCAGATAATCGACATAAAAAATGATGTGAGAAAGGTTGGTAATTATGACTGATAGTGAAAGAAATACCATACTGGAACCGGAGGTCATACCGCGGCGGGATATTAAGGATACTGATAAGCTTGTTGAGGAGATAATTGAGATGCTCCATGGCTACAGCCCTGGGGCAAATACTGATATGGTTTATGTCGCGTACAGATTTGCAAAGTCACTGCACGAGGGGCAGAAGCGCAAAAGCGGAGATCCGTATATAGTGCATCCGGTAGAGGTCGCATATATCGCGGCTCAGCTCAATCTTGATTCGACAGCAATAACCGCATGTCTGCTCCACGATGTTGTTGAGGATACAGGCTGTACCTTTGATGATGTTGCAATGATGTTTGGCACGCCTGTGGCGGAGCTTGTAGACGGTGTAACAAAGCTGAAACAGATAAAATATTCATCACGCGAGGAGCAGCAGGTAGAGAATCTGCGCAAGATGTTTTTGGCGATGGCTAAGGATATACGCGTGGTTGTGATAAAGCTTATAGACAGGCTTCATAATATGCGTACGATGAATTTTATGCCGCGCCATAAGCAGCTCAGAATATCAAAGGAAACGCTTGATGTGTACGCGCCGCTCGCTCACAGGCTGGGTATGTCAAAGATAAAGATAGAGCTTGAGGATCTGGCTTTGAAATATCTTGATCCGGTAGCATATGAGGAAATACGCGAGAGCATCAATCTTAAAAAGAGCGCAAGGGATAAATATATAGCCGATATCATGGAGATATTCCGCAAAAAGCTGGAAGAAATGAACATCAAGGGCAGCGTAATGGGGCGGGCAAAGCATTTTTACAGCATATTCAGGAAAATGTATACCCAGGGTAAGACTATAGATGAGCTGTATGATCTTTTTGCTGTAAGAGTGATAGTTGACACTATACAGGACTGCTATGCGGTATTGGGAATGGTGCATGAGATGTATACACCCGTACCTATGCGTTTTAAGGACTATATAGCTATGCCAAAGCCGAATATGTACCAGTCGCTTCACACAACGGTCATAGGACCAAACGGCACTCCGTTCGAGATACAGATAAGAACATGGGAAATGCACAGAGTAGCTGAAAACGGTATAGCAGCTCATTGGAAGTATAAGGAGGGCGTGAGCGGAGCGACCGAGATGGATTCAAAGCTCGAGTGGGTGCGAACCCTGCTTGATACTCAGCAGAATATAATAGACACAGACGAATTCTTCAATACTCTTAAATTTGATCTTTTTGCCGACGAGGTATTCGTGTTCACGCCTCAGGGCAGAGTTATCGCTTTGCCGGCAAAGAGTACGGTAATAGATTTTGCGTTCGCCATTCACTCTGAGGTGGGCTATAAGATGAGCGGCGCAAAGGTAAACGGAAAGATAGTGCCAAATAACTATGTGCTTGAAAACGGCG
Organism: uncultured Clostridia bacterium; assembly: GCA_944391225.1. Taxonomy (GTDB): domain Bacteria; phylum Bacillota; class Clostridia; order UBA1381; family UBA1381; genus Ornithomonoglobus. Next base: position 11,369 of record CALXSS010000003.1, on the reverse strand, counting down.
AGATAGTTGAGATACTTACAGCCAACACACATGGACCGAGCCGTGACTGGCTGAAGATATGCAGAACATCAAGGGCAAGAAATAAGATAAATCAGTGGTTCAAGCGTGAAAGACGAGATGAGAACATAGAGGAGGGCAAGGAGCTTATAGAGCGCGAGCTGAGGCGGCTTGGAAACACGCACGCGCAGCTGTTCAGACCTGAATGGGTAAGTCTTATAACGAAAAGATATGGCTTTAATTCGATTGACGATCTGTATGCCGGCGTCGGTTATGGCGGAATCACGGCTACAAAGGTGGTTATGCGTCTGCGCGAGGAATGGCTCAAGGAGCTGCACGAGAAAGAAAAAACAGAGGATATACAAGCAGTTATAGATAAGGCTGCTAAGCCTGAAACGGAAACGAAGCGTCGCCATTCAACAAACGGAGTAATAGTAAAGGGAATAGACAACTGTCTTGTAAGGCTGGCTCACTGCTGCAATCCGGTGGCAGGTGATGAAATAATAGGCTTTATTACAAAGGGCAGGGGCGTAAGCGTGCATAGAGCAGACTGCACTAACATAAAGCCGGTAAATCTTCAGCCGGAGGACAGGGCGAGACTAATAGAGGTACAATGGGATACAGAGCGTTCATCTTCATATATCGCGAATGTGCGTATAGAAGGCAGAGATCGCGACGGCATGCTGCTTGATGTTACCAATGTGCTGATAAACCTGAAGATACCGTTCAAATCTGCAAACGCCTATGTTACAAAGGATAAAGAAGCGGTCATACAGGTAGGGGTCGAGATCAAGAACACATCTGATCTTGCGCTGCTGACAAAGAAGTTCAAGCAGCTTCCGGGCGTGATATCAGTAACAAGAACAATTCAGTAAAGGATGATATAACAGATGGAAAAGATAGAAACCTCCATAACTACCGAGTTTATAAAGCTCGATCAGCTGTTAAAATATGCGGGGATAGCATATTCGGGAGCGGAGGCAAAGGATATGGTGATAAATGGAGCCGTATCGGTCAACGGTGAGGTATGCACGATGCGCGGCAAAAAAATAAGACCGGGCGATGTGGTAAAAGCCGAATTTGAGGATGATTCATTTGAAATAAGCGTGGTATAATGTATATAAAGACGTTAAAGCTAAGCAATTTCAGAAATTACAAATCAGCGCGACTGGAGTTTTCTCCGTATACAAATGTGATATACGGAAACAATGCACAGGGTAAGACCAATATACTTGAGGCTGTGTACCTGTTTTCACAGGGACGCAGTCACAGGGCGCGCAGCGACAGGGAACTCATACGGTTTGGAGAGGGGTTCGCAAAGCTGGATATTGAATTCAGCGATGAGCGGCGGGATCATTTCGGACAAATGCAGATACTGAAAAACGGGCGAAAGGCCGTTTCGGTAAATCATGTGCATATAGTTAAGCTGAGCGCGCTCATGAATTATCTTAATGTGGTGATGTTTTCACCCGAGGATCTTGATCTTGTAAAGGGTTCTCCGGGGGTGAGGCGCAGATTCATAGACAGCTCAATAAGCCAGCTGTACCCATCATATCTGTCGTCTCTTATAGACTATAATAAGGCGCTGAATCAGAAAAACAGCCTATTAAAGCTGCTGCGCGCGCGGGGTGCAGCCTCAGACCCCACTCTTGACATTTGGAACGAACAGCTTGCGGAGCATGGGGCGAGGATAATGCGCGCCCGTCTGGAGTTTTCCGAGCTGATAGAAACCGCAGCAAAAAAGATACAGGCTGAAATATCGAGAGAGCAGCTTGGCATAAAATATGTGCCCAGCATCAAGACTGATGAAATGACCGCTCAGGCAGTGCTTGAAAAACTAAAGGAGTATGAGCGCCGCGAGATAGACGCGGCATCATCTTTGCACGGCATTCAGCGTGACGATATAGAGATATATGTTAATGAGCGCGAGGCGCGGCTTTTTGGATCGCAGGGTCAGCAGCGAACAGCGGCGTTGAGTCTTAAAATAGCCCAGGCAGATTATATCAAGGAGGTAAAGGGTGAATATCCTGTGCTTTTGCTTGACGATATAATGAGCGAGCTGGATATAAACCGCAGGATGTATCTTGCAGAGCGCATACGCGACAAACAGGTGCTTATAACCTCCACAGACACCGACCTGATAGATAAGGCTACTGAAACGAAGCTTTTCAGGATCGAAAACGGAATGGTGGTGGAATAATGTATTTAAGGATAAGTAATGATTGTGTTGTGCTAAAATCGGAAATAATAGGTATTTTTGATATGGATAATACAACCGTGTCGCGCCAGGGGCGCGACTTTCTGCCGCGTGCAGAGCGCGGCGGCGGATTGATATATACGGCAGACGAGCTGCCGAAATCATATGTGGTAACGGAGCATGACGGAGAAACCAGGGTGTATTTGTCATCGCTCTCATCAAAGGTGCTGCAAAGCAGGGCGAAGTCAGCGGAGCTGCTGGCATGATAAACAGCCGTTATGCGAACAGAAAGGAATGATCACGGTAATGAACGAAAACAAAGCTGTAGAAACAACGTATGATGAAAGCCAGATACAGGTGCTGGAGGGACTTGAAGCGGTAAGAAAAAGACCGGGCATGTATATAGGCTCGGTATCGCTGAGTGGTCTGCATCATCTTATCTATGAGATAGTGGACAACTCGATCGACGAGGCTCTTGCCGGATACTGTGACCGTATAACAGTTGATATTAATGCTGATAATTCTGTTACTATAGAAGATAACGGCAGAGGCATACCTGTTGGAATACATCCACAGCGCGGAATATCAACTATAGAGGTGGTTCTTACTATACTTCATGCGGGCGGAAAATTCGGCGGCGGAGGATATAAGGTTTCAGGCGGTCTGCACGGTGTTGGTTCATCGGTCGTTAACGCGCTTTCCGAGAGGCTGGAGGTAGAGGTTTCAAACGGCGAGCATGTGTATTACCAGAGCTATGAGCGCGGCAAGCCGACCTGTCAGGTAAAGATAATAGGTGACACGGATAAGACCGGAACAAAGACAACATTTTTGCCTGATGCCGAGATATTTGAAACTCTCGACTATGATTATGATATATTGCTCAAGCGTCTCAGGGAGCAAGCATTCCTGAATAAAGGAGTTCGTATAATTTTTACCGACAGGCGTGTGGCTGAGCCGAAGCCTGTGGAGCTGTATGCAGAGGGCGGAATCAAGGAATTTGTAAAGTATATCAACAAGAACAAGGATGCTATCCATGACGATATAGTATATTTTGAGGCAAAGCGCGGCGACTCTATGGAGGTAGAGGTGGCAATGCAGTATACCACCGCTTATTCTGAAACGATACTGAGCTTTGCGAACAATATCCACACTGTGGACGGCGGAATGCATGAAACAGGATTCAAGGCCGGACTTACAAGAGTCCTCAACGATTATGCGCGCAAATATAAGCTGCTGAAAGAAAAAGACGCAAATCTCATGGGCGAGGATACGCGAGAGGGATTGACCGCGGTGATCAGTGTAAAGGTAGCTGAGGCGCAGTTTGAGGGTCAGACGAAAACAAAGCTTGGAAACAGCGAAGCGAGAACTCTTGTAGAGGGCGCGCTGTCTGATAAGCTCGCGGCATTCCTGGAGGAAAACCCGCGCATAGCAAGGGCGATCATCGAAAAGACGATAAATGCGTCAAGAGCACGCGAGGCGGCGAGAAAAGCGAGAGAGGCAACGCGTAAAAGCTCTGCGGCGAACAATTCATCATTGCTCGGCAAGCTTGCAAGATGTACTGACGAGGGCGCTGACTACGCAGAGCTGTTCATTGTCGAGGGAGACAGCGCTGGCGGCAGCGCTAAGCAGGGCAGAAACAGGCGTTATCAGGCAGTTCTGCCTCTTTGGGGCAAGATGCTCAACGTTGAAAAGTCGCGTATAGACAAGGTATATTCAAATGAAAAGCTCCTTCCTATAATACAGGCGCTCGGAGCCGGGATAGGCGAGGATTTCGATATAAATAACCTGAAATACGGTAAGATCATTATAATGGCAGATGCCGACGTAGATGGATCTCATATAAGAACGCTGCTGCTGACGTTTTTCTTCAGATATATGCGTCCGCTTATTGAGGAGGGACATATATATATAGCGCAGCCGCCGTTGTTCAAAGTGTTCAAGGGCAAGAACAAGGACCTTGTTGAGAAATTTGCATTTGACGAATATGAGCGTGACAGACTGATCGAGGAGCTCGGCAAGGGCGCGAAGGTCCAGAGATATAAAGGTCTTGGCGAGATGGATCCCCCTGAGCTTAAGGAAACAACAATGGATCCGGAAAAGAGGACTATATTGAGAGTGGATATGGAGGACGCTATTGCAGCGGATCAGATCTTCACAATACTGATGGGCGAAAAGGTCGAGCCGCGCCGTGATTTTATAGAAGCAAACGCGAAATACGTTTCAAATCTTGACATATGAGTATATTCAAGGAACAGTGGCTTATCTATGCGGTGCTTTCGGCGGTGTTTGCTGCACTCACCTCTATTTTCGCGAAAATAGGCATCAGCGGCATAGATTCAAATTTAGCCACAGCGATAAGGACCTGTGTAGTGCTTGTTCTGGCGTGGGTCATAGTGTTGTATACCGGCAAAGCGGGAGGTATAGGCTCTATCACCTGCAAGGGCTGGATATTTCTTATCCTGTCCGGCGCGGCTACGGGAATATCATGGCTGTTTTATTACAAGGCGCTGCAAATGGGACCGGCTTCAAAGGTTGCCCCGATAGATAAATTCAGCGTTGTGCTCACTGTTATAATGGCTTTTGTGTTTTTAGGCGAAAAGCCGGATGTGAAAACTATAGCAGGCGCGGCGCTTATTGCGGCAGGAACGCTTGTGCTTGCCCTATAAATATAAAACAGTAAGATAAAAAGGTCCATTTTAAAATGTTGGGATGGTAGGGGCGGATAGCATCCGCCAGCCATTAGCGCGGCGGGGATGCGGGCAGATAATGTATGCCCCTACAAGAAATCGGAAAGCTATCAATTGCCTGTATAGCAGATATGAAACCCTCAATATTTATTAAAGAACCAAATAAAAGAGAGAATAAAAATCCCCTGTTATCATATAATATCAAATAAGCGCAGCTGCGCTTGAGGTTATTGGGATATACGGGGGAGTTTTTATATGTTCAAGCATCTTATAATTTTCAGCTTAGGCGGAATATTCTATCTTATGATCGAAATGCTTTGGCGAGGATATTCGCATTGGAGCATGTTTGTTTTAGGCGGAGCGTGCTTTCTCATAATAGGTCTTATAAACGAGCATTCGCACGGCAGGATAATACTGCCATTGCAGATGCTGATAGGCGCGGCGGCAATAACTATTCTTGAATTTGCTGTAGGCTATGTGCTGAATATAAAGCTGGGACTGAATGTCTGGAGCTATTATGATATGCCGTATAATATAATGGGTCAGGTGTGTCTGCCTTATATGATACTTTGGGTATTTTTGTCGCTTGCCTGCATTTTTGTTGACGATCAGCTGCGCTGCAGACTGTTTGGCGAGGAAAAGCAGAAATATAGATGGTTCTGAGGCGTGTTCTGAATATAAAAAATAAGTGTATTTTCACAAAAACTATTGCAAATATACGTGATACATGATAAAATATTCATAATAGAGTATAAAATAGCAGGTGTGTGTGCTGTCTGTGCCGCGCCGTAAAATAAGTTCAGAAAGGTGAAAATACTATGGTATATGAGGGAATTGACAAGCTGGTATCCTATGGCATAATGACAGGGCTTATCAAGCAGGGAGATGCGATGTATGTTCGCAACAGGCTTCTGACCAAGCTGGGGCTCGATTCATACGAAGAAACAGGCGCTGTATGCAGCAGCGTAGAGGAGCTTGATGCGATCCTTGATTCGCTTGTGGATTACGCAGCAGAAAACGGAGCGCTTGAAAACAACAGCATAGTGTACAGAGATATTTTTGATACGGAGCTGATGGATACGCTCACACCTATGCCGTCTATAGTTGCAGAGAAATTTGAGGAGCTTTATAAGGAATCACCGGTAAAGGCGACGGATTATTTCTACAAGCTTTCATGCGATACTAACTATATACGCCGCGGCAGGATAAAGAAGGATGTTAAATGGATAGCTCCGTCAAAGTACGGCGATATTGAGATAACGATAAACCGTTCAAAGCCGGAAAAAGATCCAAAGGCAATAGCGGCAGCAAAGCTGCAAAAGCAGTCCTCATATCCCAAATGTCAGCTTTGTGTTGAAAACGAAGGCTATGGCGGCAGAGTCAATCATCCGGCGCGTCAGAACCATAGAATAATACCGATAGACATATGCGGTCAGAAGTGGGGATTCCAGTATTCGCCCTATGTTTATTATAATGAGCACTGTATAGTATTTAACTCAGAGCATGTGCCGATGGTGATAGACAGAAGCGCGTTTGCCAAGCTGCTCGATTTTATAACAAGATTCAATCATTACATAGTAGGATCAAACGCGGATCTGCCGATAGTGGGCGGCTCTATTCTTACACATGAACATTTCCAGGGCGGAAACCATGTGTTTGCTATGCACCGCGCAAAGAGCGAAAAGTTTTATAATATAGTCGGCTTTGAAGATATAGAGATCAGCCGTCTTGAATGGCCTATGTCAGTAATACGCCTTAAGGGCACAGACAAGGATAAGCTTGTAGAGCTTTCGGATAAGATCCTTACAAGCTGGAGGGGCTATACCGATGAGGGGGCGTTTATCTATGCGGAAACAGACGGAACTCCGCATAATACTATAACTCCTATAGCAAGCATGGCGGACGGCAAATATGTAATGGATCTTGTGCTGAGGAATAATATAACAACAGACGAACATCCGCTGGGAGTATATCATCCGCATGCCGAGCTGCATCACATCAAGAAAGAAAATATAGGACTTATTGAGGTCATGGGACTTGCTGTATTGCCGTCAAGACTGGTCGAGGAGCTTGAAGCCTTGGCAGAGGGCATAATAAACGGAAGCGATCTTGAAGCAGATCCAAGAACCGCGGCTCATGCCGAGTGGGCAAAGCAGATCGTTGCAGAGCGTAAAGAGCTAAACGCAGAAAATGTCCGCGAAATACTCCGCGAGGAAGTAGGCAAGGTATTTGTTACTGTGCTTGAGCATGCCGGCGTATACAAGCGCGATGAGAACGGAATGAAGGCATTCGACAGATTCATGGCTCAGCTGTAAAATTTGATATATAAGGACGCATATTTCTGTGCGTCCTTTTTTTACATGAGCAGGCGGATAATATATTTTATACGAAATACTAAAAAAGATGGTTAAATTTTTGTTAAAGTCTTGGCAAGAAAATCGCAAATAAATGTTGAAGATAGATAAAAAATATGTTATAATAGAAATAGGGCATGTATACGCCCTGTAAATTTGGATTTACTGACTGCGAGAGCGGTAAGTTAAATAAATTCAGTACGCGCGGCGCGGCGTGAATCGGAATCCGTTCCGGCGTTGAAAGGAGAAATATAATTATGAAGTATTCAGCAGAAGTACAGAGTATGTGTCCGTTAGCTAAGGGCGCATATCATGGCCCGGCTCCGATCCCTGAAGAGGGAAAATGGGTACAGGCTAAAGAGATCAAGGACATTTCAGGTCTTACACATGGTGTAGGCTGGTGTGCTCCTCAGCAGGGTACCTGTAAGCTTACTCTTAATGTAAAAGAGGGAATTATCCAGGAAGCTCTTGTTGAGACTATCGGCTGCTCAGGCATGACACATTCAGCAGCAATGGCATCAGAGATACTTGTTGGCAAGACTATTCTTGAAGCATTGAACACAGACCTTGTATGTGATGCTATCAACACAGCTATGCGTGAGCTGTTCCTCCAGATCGTTTACGGACGTACACAGACAGCTTTCTCAGAGGACGGTCTGCCTATCGGCGCAGGTCTTGAGGATCTTGGTAAGGGACTCCGTTCACAGGTTGGAACAACATATGCTACTCTTGAAAAGGGACCGCGTTATCTGGAGCTTGCAGAGGGCTACATAACAAAGGTTGCAGTTGATGAGAACGACACGATTATCGGATATAAGTTCGTGCACCTTGGCAAGATGATGGAAAACATCAGAAAAGGCATGGATGCAAACGAGGCTCTTGAAAAGGCTTCGGGACAGTACGGCAGAGTTGATGACGCTGTTAAGCTTATCGACCCGAGATGCGAATAATCTAAGGAGGTAACGAACAATGGCATTATTTGAAAGTTATGAAAGAAGAATCGACCAGATCAATGCAGAGCTTGCAAAGCACGGCATTGCATCAATCGAGGATGCAAAGGCTATCTGCGATGAAAAGGGTGTCGATGTTTATAATATAGTAAAGGGAATCCAGCCCATATGTTTTGAAAATGCTTGCTGGGCATATATCGTAGGCGCAGCTATAGCTATAAAGGACGGCGTTAAAACAGCTGCTGAGGCTGCTGAAAAGATCGGTCTTGGACTTCAGTCTTTCTGTATCCCGGGTTCGGTTGCTGACGACAGAAAGGTTGGTATCGGCCACGGAAATCTCGGAGCAATGCTTCTGAGAGAGGAAACAAAATGCTTTGCATTCCTTGCAGGTCACGAGTCATTCGCTGCAGCAGAGGGCGCTATCGGTCTTGCAAACAGCGCTAACAAAGCTCGTAAGGAACCGCTCAGAGTTATCCTTAACGGTCTTGGTAAGGATGCCGCTCAGATCATTTCAAGAATAAACGGTTTCACATACTGCCGCACACAGTTTGACTATTATACAGGTAAGGTTGAGGTAGTTGAGACTATTCCTTATTCAAAGGGTGAAAGAGCTAAGGTTCACTGCTATGGCGCTGACGATGTTCGTGAAGGCGTTGCTATCATGCACCTTGAGGGCGTTGATGTATCTATCACAGGTAACTCAACAAACCCAACACGTTTCCAGCATCCTGTTGCAGGTACATACAAGAAGGAATGTATCGAGCAGGGTAAGAAGTACTTCTCAGTTGCTTCGGGCGGCGGTACAGGACGTACACTTCACCCGGACAACATGGCAGCAGGTCCTGCTTCATACGGCATGACGGATACAATGGGAAGAATGCACTCAGACGCTCAGTTCGCAGGTTCTTCATCAGTACCGGCGCACGTTGAGATGATGGGACTTATCGGCGCAGGCAACAACCCGATGGTTGGTATGACTGTTGCTGTAGCGGTTGCTATCTCAGAGGCTATGAACAAATAACTAAGAATGAACATATCGGATGCGTTATTACTTGGCGCATCCGTTTTTTTTGGTTTTTTCTAAATGTTGGAGCGGGTATGACAAGTCAGCTATCTGTCAGAAATAGATGGCTGAATTATGTTTATTGTTGAAATATCGCATTTAAATATTATGTGCGTGTATTCCGATCTTTGGTATAAAATAATATTGGATAAAGCTGTTTATTAACCTGATTTATGAGTTGTTCTGATAGAATTTGCGCTTGGATTCAGTAAGAATTAGGAGTGTAGAAAGAAAGTGATCAAATACGTTTGAGCATAAACTGCAATGAACATTAATTGACATACCTACGCAAATATGCTATAATATAATATGAAACGGCGGCGGGGAATGAGTATATGCAGGAGAGGCCCTGCTGAACATACCGGCGTGAGACCGAAAGTAAATATACTTTTGCGGGTTGGGGAGAATAACAGATGTTTTTGAAAAGAATAATTTGTGATCGTCAGATAGGAACTGCAATTATATGGCAAAGTGTTTGCTTTGCATTATGTTTTTTTTCTTTTATGATGGCAGAAGCTACAATAAACAGTAAAGCTGCAGAGCTTTTGGGACCTGAACGTGTTAATGGTATTTATGCAATGGGACTTTTATGCACAGGCGTCGGGTTTCTCTCATTTTCTGCATTCAGAAGGCTGTTTAAAAATGAGAGGCTGCGAAAGGCTGCTGTCAGCGTGGTGAGTGTTATCTGCATCACTTCATGCTGTCTATTTCTGATAGCGGATAATGTCGGATCATTTGCTTTATTCGCGGGACTTGCTCTTGTTTCATGTGGACATATCGGCGGCTGCGTGTATTATCATCATGCAATGACGTTTCAGGGGAGCCAGTATATCGGCAGGGCTACTGGTATCGGAATGGCGTTAGCGATACTGATACAGATCCTGATACATAATTTTGCCGTGCAGAATGCGGTATTTATGATAAGCATTGCAGTTAGTATTTTATTGGTGCTGTTTATTATTTTCCGTCTGCCAAAGGATTGGATGCTTGAAAATCCTCTGCCATATTCCTCTGAGAATAAAACCGATAAAAAAACAGCCGGGATACTTATAGTCGCGGTCGCGCTTATGTCATTGGTTTCCGGAACGATAGATGCCGTAGTAACCTTTTTTGATGCAAAGGGTGAGATCGACGTATATTATGGAGTGCGGCTGTTCTATGCGCTGGGACTATTAGCAGCCGGATTTTTGACAGATGTTCAGAATAAGAAGTATCTTTCGCCTGCAACGGCGTGTATCATTCTTTTATCCTCAGCGTCAACAGCATTGCTTGGCAGCAAAGCCGGATCATATATAGGAGTGGCGCTGATGTATCTTTACAGCGGCTTTTATGTTATCTTCTTTACTGTTATGTTCTGTGATTTTGCGCCGCGGTCCAGACACCCAGAGCTGTGGGCGGGCATGGGCAGGGTCGTGAGATGCGTGTTTGTATCCGTCACAGTTATCCCGGCCATGCGGATATATGACCTTGCCGGCGGTATGGCGCTGGTCGTAATAAGCTGTGCTTTGTCGGTAGCTTTGCTCATGGTTCTGCTGCATCATATAATATCAGCTCTTAAAAAAGAACCTGAGATACAGGAGGAGACTCTTTCACATGAGCAGCTCCTGCAGCGGTTCGCGGAAGCGTATTCGCTAACTCCGCGTGAAACAGATGTGCTTGAAAAGCTGCTTTCGACCGAGGATGGCGTGCAGGAGATCGCCGATGAACTGTTTATTTCAAGGCGAGTTTTACAGAGATATATAGCATCTATCTATGAAAAGACAGAGACAAAGTCGAGGATCGGGTTGTTTCAAAATTATACCAGGTATATTGCCGAGGTCAAATAAATGGCTTAAATACGCCATTTTCGAGTGGGGTCACAAATGTGACCCCCTGTTTTTTTGCGTTTTTTTTCAAAAGGTCACAAATGTGACCCCTTGTTTTTTAAGTTCGGCGCACATGTGACCTATACAGAACGGCGTTTGTATGGTAGCATATATCTATGAGTATAAGCAATTGTAAAACTACGTTTCACAATTGATCTGGCTAAAGTAGGTTAAAAAAGTTCCATCCGATTACATAAAATATGTATGTTGAAACTTTTTTAACCCAAATTTCTGACGCACATTCAGCAATTTTGCT
>CALXSS010000002.1 GCA_944391225.1 uncultured Clostridia bacterium | reverse complement strand
GCTGACCGTGGAATAAATGCGGAGTTTTTCAGAAAAATTTTGGACAGAAGTGTTACAATTTTGCTTGACAAGAACACAATAACTCAGAATAATCTGTGAATTCTTGATCTGACAGATTTTCTTTGTTTTTTAACTCTATACCGGTTTTTAAAACAATTTCGTCTTTATCATTCAAAAGAGGAAGAAGCTGTGCTTTTTTCTTTTCGTATCTGCCTGTTTTTAAAAAGCCGATTGCCTGCAGGGCAAAGGAGGCTGATTTATACAAGCTTTTTAATATATCTTCGCTCTTCTCGTGCACTAAATTATGTACGCACATATGATACACGTCGCAGGCGCCTATACGAATAGCCCGCCGGATGTCTTCTTCATGGATATTATTTAAAAGTTCATCCAGTGATCCCAGTATAGGGGTTGTATCATAATAAAACTGGAACAAGTCTGACGTCTCCCATGAAAGCAATTCATTTTTGCCTGAAACAAACCCGCATACCTTATCCCGATTTGGGAGAGTATCGAGCATTTTGCTGTAGATGTCCAAATCTTCTATTGACACAGCGTCTAAAATCAGTACCACGTCAATATCGCTTTGGTCTGTCGCCTCACCTCGTCCATAGCTTCCCTGAAGTCCCAGAAACCAAATTCGATCATGAAACTGATTCTGCACTGCTGATATGTACTTTTCCATCCATTCATCTATTGAAAAAAAACATTTTATCCTCCTTAAAACCACATAGATGATTCTTCTGAAAATTCCGGAGTGTCACCGTTTCTGTACGGATCATAGCGGTTACAATTACATCCGAATTCCTTTAAAAATTCTATTTTATCATCTTTTGACCAACGAACAATGGAAACTCCATCAAATGCTTCAACTTTTCCGTCATTCGTCTTATTTTCAAAGTACCACTCTACAATGGTTTGATCCTCGGTATAAATCATTTGTTTAATGTCCCATACGAGAACTGTTCCGCGTGTGTTCCATTCATCAAACCAGTGTTTTATCTTTTTTGCGCCTTTATATTCAGGTCCCCAGCTTTCAATATATACAGCATCATCCGAAAACAAATCTAAAATTCCAAGATCCCTTTTTTGAAGCCACATATCAAACCATAATCTGATTTTTTGCTCTCTGATACTCATATTATTCCTCCGCACAATTGAGTTCTTTTACCATAACACACTCACCGTTATTTTCTTCTATAGTTTCAAAACCTAATTTACTGTATAGCCTTACCGCATAGTTTTCTTTTTGTACCGATAAAGAAGCCCTGTTATATCCTTTCTCCGTCAAAAACTTAATCATCTTCTTCATAAGCTCTGTACCAATGCCTTGGTTTCGGTATTCAGGATACAAGGAAATAGAAAAGCAAGGGGTTTTATCATCAATGTGCCCGTATTGCTTTGATGTCCGCACCCAAACTGCACCCACTATTTTTTCATCCGCTTCTGCAACCAGACAGAAATCGTCTTTAGATTGTCCAAAATTCTCAATCGTGCACCATAGCTCCGGTTCATATATAACTGATCTGGGTACGGGATCTTTATACCAATCCGGGACAAATATGGCATGATATAAAAAATCTTCAAGCAAACCATATTCATCCTGTTTCATAGGCCGAATTAAATATTCCATTATACAAATTGCCTTTCTATATCATAAACCGATATGTTTTTATTTCAGTTTCCCATAAATGCAGAGATTATATATTTTATCGTATTTTGTAACAGCCTGTTTCATAATCCCTTCCAGTTCGAAACCATTTTTCTCAAGTACACGTCTTGAAGCAGTGTTGGGTTCGTAAACATTGCCGGTGATTCTTATGATATTTAATTTTCTGAAAGCTATTTCACAGATTTGCCTTACAGCTTCTGTAGCAATCCCTTTTGACCATTCATCGCTCAAAAGCATATAACCTATTTCAGCATCCCTGCAATATACATCAGATTTTGGTTCAACAGAAATACTTCCGACCGGCACTCCGTCAGCTGTTATTAAACGAAAGATACTATCCACACCATCATGTTCTTTCACCATGTTAAGCCACCAGTCAGCCGCCTCATCCGTATATGGAAAAGGCAGTCTGTTTGCCAAATACGTTCTATCAACCTTATTACAAATTTTTATTAAGCTTTCCTTTTCTTCGAACGACCATTTTTTTAATTCTACATTCAAACCCAACACCTCCCAATACGTATCGTGTTTATTTAATTTTATAGGCAATACCTCACCAGATCATCAATCGTATTCTTATCGGAAAAATCAAACTTTCCGCCGTAGCTTTCTATCACTGCCCTATCAGAGTCGCTTCTCTCTTTTTCCGGCTTTTTTGAAAGCATTGTTTTCATGAACCACATCATACACTGATGAATAAAAGACATTTTCCCATAATCCATACCGCCTCTAAAGTGAAACAGCTTTATTTTAGAAAACATTTCCTCTGGTATTTGTTTTCTTGCAGAAGATACGATGTTCTTAATATTTTCTGCATCATTTACATCAGCTACGCCAACCGTAAATACAATCAATTCTTTGTCTTTGATTTTATCGTAATTCTTTATCAGCGTTTTGATACCATTGATTTTCCCGGCATATAATCCGCCGCCGAAAATAATAGTTTTGTAATCTTTATTAAAATCATATGTGCTAATCTCTACACAATCACACTGCAGCTTCTCCAAAATCCACTGTGCATACTGTTTGGTAAAGCCATACTCAGATTTATATAGAACAATTATGTCATTTTTCATTTTTGTCCACCGCCTTGCCATTCCTTTTTTAAAATTGCATACTGAATGGTATTTTCATAGTGAGGCGTGCCATCTGGGTTATTAATAAAAGATATAAATTCCAAAAACATACCTTCTTTTCGCATACCGAGTTTTTCACACAGTTTTTGGCTTGACAAATTATAATCCTCTGTATAGGCATAAATGCGCCTTGCTCCTTTTTCACGGAATAAATAATCAAAGAAAGCGTATGCTGCTTCATACGCATATCCTTTACCATGATAAGCGCTGTTTAGCATCCAACAAGGGCTGAATGTGTCAAGAGGAGATGTGGTGTCATGCGGTTCGCCTCTCTCCGGGTAAGCGTTTATTTCACCAATGACTTTGCCCGTTTCTTTTTGTACAATGGCAAAATAATACTCGGTTTCTACAGCGCGTTTTTTCATTTCCTCTTTGGCTTTTTCCAAAGAATCAAGTTTCATGCTGACAAAACAATGAACAGCCGGCTTTTTTAAATATTCCAATACATCTTCTGCGTCACTTTCCAAGAAAGGACGAAGTATAAGGCGTTTCGTTTCAATCATATTTCCCTCCATGTTTTAAAGGATGCTTTAATCCGTATCCATAGTCACAAGATAAATATCCAATGCATCTGCAGACTGTGAACTGAGATAGGACTTTGCAATATCATTTGCCGTAATATCCAGCTCATTCGTAAGTACAATATATTCCGCCTCTCCGAAAGAATACTCTGTTTCACCTTCAACTTTCATAATGTATTTATACTGTGAAAGGTCTTTTTCCGAATCGTATAACTTCTTAAAAATTTCCCAATCATCCTCAATGGGTATTTCGATAGTATCTTCTGCCATACCGACTTGGTATCCGCTGTAGTCAGGATCTTTTAAATCAAAATTGGACTCATTATCATTTCGAGGAATTTCATATTTTTCTGCCGCTTTTGTAAAGTGACCGTCCAAAGTTCCGCATCTGCCGCTTATATTGTTGTCTTCACCTGTTTCATAATACAAGAATCCGTCTACCTTAACTACCTTTACCGGTTCTTTTTCCGAACGATACTTTGATTCTTTTCCAGAGCTTACAATCACATCTGTGGGACCATCTGAGCCGCCAATCATTCCAATAGATATTGTATCACATCCTGTCATAGCGGCTATAATTACCAACAAAAATAAAAGAGCACATAATTTCTTCATACTACACCTCCATCATTATATTTTTCATTCTTCCGGAACAACTTCCATAATATCACCAATATCACATTTTAAAACATGACAAATCCTTACTAATACCGATAATGCAACAAGCTCATTCTTGTTTAACTTAGTGAGTGTGACTGCTGAAATACCTACATCTGCACTAAACTTAACTTTTGAAATCTCTATTTCGGCGAGTATTACCCATAATTTTCTGCAATTGACTAACATTTTTTCATCCTCAAAAATTAGTTTTATTGGACATAATATAGTATAATTATATTTTATCATACTCCCTTGCTATTTTCAAGATTTGTCATTATTTTATCATGTGTTATTTTAATAAAATGAAAAAATGTTTTATGAATATATAAAATCAATTTTCTATTGAAATTGAATATCTTGTATCAGTATATTTATTCGAAAAAATCAAAGCAATAAAGTAAATAACATCAAATTATTAAAATAAAATATAGCAAATAATTAAAATAATATTGATTTATAAGTTTATATATGTTAGCTCCCGAGTTTGACAGTTAAAAGTCCGGGAAATTGATCAATAATTTTGTAAAATATTATAGATATTTTTTATATAGCAATTATACAATAAAGTTTTTAATCTGCAATGATTTTATTAAATTCTTTATATCTTAATATGTATAGATCTTCTATCGCAGCATGCGAACTGAGAATTCTTTCAAAATCTTCATTTTTAATGGGAATATTATTTATTTTATATTCTGAGAACAATTCACAAACATCATCATCGTCATCATAAACAATAAAGCAATTTGTAATTTTATATATTTCGCTTTTGACAATATCATTATATAGATTTATATATTCATCGCAACAACTTTCAGCGTGCTTAGTAGCTTTTTCATATGCTTCTTTAGGACAGGTTGCATTGACGGATAATATTTGTTCTTCATATATTATGGACTTATTTTGTCCAGAAGTTTTGTCGATCACATAATTCTTATAAATAATTTTTACTCCGTATATATTTTTCATTCTATTTTATCTCCATCATAATTTTTATTAGGGTGTTTTGACATAGATAGCTTTCCGATTTCTTGTAGTGGCAGATATTATCTACCAGTATTCTTGCCGCGCTAATGACTGGCGGATCCGCCCCTACAACCACAACATAATAATATGAACCATAATTTAATCCCCCGAAAAAGCATTCCGGGGGATTAAACTGTTATTACGCAAGACCGAACTGCTTAACGCAGTCAGCAACTATGTCATCAATAAGAGCCATAGCCTCATCGAATGAATCAGCGTATGTTCCGAGATAGAGCTTTATCTTAGGCTCTGTTCCTGACGGACGTACAATGAAGTATGATTTGCCGTCTGAAAGATCATAGCGCAGTACATTTGACTTAGGCAGACCTGTGAGCGGCTCCGTTGTTCCGTCGCTGCTGGTTATTGTCTGCGCCTGGTAGTCGGTTGTCTTAACAACGTTCATGCCGTTTACAACTGTCGGAGGATTGTCTCTGAGACCGCTTAGTATTGCAGCCATCTTTTCCATACCGTCCTTGCCCGGCATTGTGTAGGACATTGTCTTTTCGGCATAGTAGCCGTACTTCTTGTAGATGTCCTGCAAAGCCTCATAAAGTGACTTGCCCTTTGTCTTGTAGTATGCAGCCATTTCTGCAATGAGCATTGAGGCTACAACACCGTCCTTGTCGCGGGCGTGGTTTCCTACAAGATAGCCGTAGCTTTCTTCAAAGCCGATAAGATATGTGTGGTTCTTCTTTTCTGCGAACTCTGTCATCTTTTCGCCTATGTACTTGAAGCCTGTGAGAACGTTCATTATCTCCATGCCGTAGCTCTTAGCGATCGCGGCAGCAAGCTCTGTTGTAACGATAGTCTTGATAACTACTCCGTCAGCCGGAAGAACGCCCTGCTCCTGCTTTGAGCGGAGGATGTATTCAACAAGCAGCGCGCCTGTCTGGTTTCCTGTAAGTGTTCTGTAAACACCGTCGGCGTCACGAACAACTATGCCAACTCTGTCACAGTCAGGATCTGTTCCGATAATAACGTCTACATCGTTTTCCTTAGCCATTTCGATAGCTATTGTAAAGCCTTCCTTGTTCTCAGGGTTAGGTGATTTAACTGTCGGGAAGTTTCCGTCCTCTGTATCCTGTTCCTTAACTACAAGAACGTTCTTGAATCCTATTCTCTTAAGTATTTCCTTTACAGGGCGCGAGCCTGTACCATGGAAAGGCGTGTAGATGAGCTTGAATGTGTCAGCTACCTCCTTTACAGCCTCAGGATTGAGCTGCTGAGTCTGTACAATGCGAAGGAATTTTTCGTTAAGCTCAGGACCTACTACCTCTACCATGCCTGATGACTTAGCCTCGTCAAGCATCATATAATCAACGGCAAATAAGTCTATATCGTTCATAGCGTCAATAACTGTCTGCACAGCCTCCGGAGGGAGCTGTCCGCCGTCCGGACCGTAAACCTTATAGCCGTTGTATTCCTTAGGATTGTGAGAAGCCGTTACCATAACGCCGGCAGCGCAGCCAAGCTCACGGATACCGAACGATACCTCAGGAACCGAATGAACAGTGTCAAAAAGATAGACCTTGACTCCTGCCTTTGCAAGCACCTTAGCAGTTTCCTCTGCGAACTCGCGTGACATTATACGTGTGTCGTAGCCGATAAGAACACCTTTTGCGGCAGCCTCAGCACCCTCCTTGTTTACGTATGCGGCAACACCGTGGCTCGCCTGGCGCACATTGTAGATATTGATCCTGTTTGTGCCTATGCCGAGCACGCCTCTCATACCGGCTGTACCGAATTCGAGATCACGGTAGAATCTGTCCTCAAGCTCCTTAGCGTCATCCTTGACAGCGATAAGCTCCTGCTTTGCAGCCTCATCGAGCACATCTGATGCAAGCCATTTCTCATAGTTTTCCATATAGCCCATAATAATAACCTCCATAAAAATGATTATGTATATATTATATAATATTTTTGACAAAAATTCAACACATAAAATTAATTATTTTATAAAAATTATGAAAGAAATATGTAAAAAACAGTTATTTCCCGTCTCGCTATCGTCCTGCTTGACTAAGAGGGATCGATATGTTAAAATAATATTCAAAGCGGAGGCTGTATTAGTCTCCATAAAACAACGGAGGGCTTTGTCTGATGAAAAAGGTAGTAAGTCTTACACGTAAGGCTATTGAAGAATATGATATGATAAAACAGAATGACCGTATAGCTGTGGGAGTGTCAGGTGGAAAGGATTCGCTTGTGCTGCTCGGAGCTCTGGCGGAGCTGTCGAGGTATCATCCGAAAAATTTTAAGGTGATAGGCATATCTCTTGATATGGGCTTTGGCGGAGATTTCGAGCCGTTGTACAGATATGCTGAGAAATTGGGTGTGGAATATTATGTAAAGCACACTGATTTTAAGGAGATAATATTTGATATTAGACAGGAAGCAAATCCATGCTCGCTATGCGCTAAAATGCGACGCGGCGCACTTAATGATATGGCGCTTGAGCACGGCTGCAAAACTGTGGCTCTCGGGCATCACAATGACGATGTACTTGAAACCTTTTTTCTGAGTCTGCTGTATGAGGGGAGAGTCAACTGTTTTGCTCCTGTAACATATCTCGACAGAACAGGAGTGACGCAGATAAGACCTATGATATATGTGCGTGAACGTGATATACGCGGCGTTATAAAGCATAACGATATACCTGTTATGGAAAAGCTATGTCCTGCCGACGGCGCCACAAAGCGCGAATATGTAAAGGAGCTTATACGCCGTCTTGAAAAGGAAACAACACCAGGACTCAGAAAACGGCTTTTTCATGCTGTACGTGCAAGTAAAATTGACGGTTGGAAGATATAAATCTGAAAAAAATTTAAGGATTATTACATTCATTTCCGCTTGACATATCAGAGTGATTTTTGTATAATAATAGTGTAAACTCTATAAATTTCTGATTAAACGATCGAGGTGCTTAAATGAATCGTGAAGTAATAGTATGTTTAAGAGAACTATTCGTTAATTCAAGACTCAGAATGATGCTGGATTTTACACAGCATGGTGATACATCGTGCTTGGAGCATACGCTTGCAGTAGTGTTTTGTTCGCTTGCAATAGCAAGATTTTTACGTATACGTGTAAGCAAAAGGGAGCTTATACGAGGCGGGATTTTGCACGATTATTTTCTTTATGATTGGCACGACGGGAAGAAGGAAAGAAGAATACACGGATTTACACATCCGTCAATGGCGCTCATGAACGCTGAGGAAGATTTTTATCTCAGCCGCCGCGAGCGCGATATAATAAAAAAACATATGTTTCCGCTTACGGCAAAGCCGCCGAAATACAAGGAAGCGTGGATCATATGTCTTGCAGATAAGATCTGCGCATGTATAGAGGCGTTCCGGAAGGAGCCGTATCCTGAGATCAAGAAAATGATCAAAAGACAGGAGTGCTATGCGCAAGGCTGATATGCGGAGAGACTCTCCGCATACAGCTTTAAAAGTTGATATGGGGATGAGGTGATAACAATGACGTTATCTCAGTATTTCATTTGTTTTATGGTGTACAGCTTTCTGGGCTGGGTCTATGAGTCACTGTTTTACTCGTTCCAATTCAGGAAACCGGTAAACACAGGATTTCTGCGCGGCTGCATTTGCCCTATATATGGGCTGGCGTGCGTTGCGAATGTGGTAGTGTTTGGAAATGTTAAAAGCAATCTGACCATTTTTTTGCTCAGTATGCTTATGATATCAAGTATTGAATATATAGTATCATGGATGCTTGAAAATCTTTTTAATAAGCGATGGTGGGATTACAGCGATTGGCCGCTGAATCTTAACGGCAGGATAAGCGTGATATCATCGCTTGGTTTTGGAGCGCTGTCTTTAGTACAGATGCGATTTATACATCCGGTGGTCGATGTGCTGATAATGTGTATACCACAGCGTACAGCATCTGCGTTGGGCGTTGTTTTTGCAGCCGCAATTATTCTTGATCTGTTGATCACCATCAAAGATATTGACAAGGCCGATGACAAGCTTTGGTTTGTTGAAGAGGAATCAATTACCGCGCAGCGGGCTAATGAGAAATTTTCAGAAACCAAGAAGAATATTACAGACAGATACAGTGAGCTCAAGGATAGGATAATGACTTACATAAGCAGATGATGGGAGTGTATTAATGGAAAAATCTAAATTGGTCATATGGCTTGAAAAGCATCTTCCTACAGTATTCCTTGTGCTTATAAGAATTGTAGAGATGTTTTCTTCCAGTATCATACCATCAATAATAAGTGTAATGGTCGTATTTATGCGGCCAAGCGACGGTGCATGGGATGTAATGATAATCTTTGCGTTTATCCTTGCAACAGCCGCCAACTGGTATTTCTGGATGGATTATGTTGCTGAGCGTGAAAGTGTCAAAGAATTTTATATTGTAAACGGCTCTATACTGGGATTGTATATAGCCGTTTCGATAGTAGGATATTATATATTCGGTGATCTTGCGTATTCGCTCTCATACGCTAATCTGAGAATATTAGAGCCGTTTTCTGAGGATATAAAGACTTTTGTATCAGTCATAATAACAGATGTTTTTATGATTGCGCTTATGATAGTTTGCGAAAGATATTCCCGCGGACATATAGAGAAGATCAAGGAGATCTTTAAAAAGAATGCTGCTGATAAGGTTGAAATGGCAGATGAAAGCGCCAATGTTGTTCCGACAAAAGAGAATAAGGAGGTAGAGCTCCTTACTGCCGAACAAATGGAGGAACAGGTCATACGTGATGAAAGTGAATATGCTGAGGTACTGCGAAAGGCAGCGGAGAGCGCACCTGAAAAGATGTGGAACGAGGATTTCACAAAGGGTAAGGGTGAAAGCTTTGAGCGAGTAGATTTCAGCATGATAGATGAGGATATAGACGAAAACGACTATATCAAGTCGGTTGAAGAAGAAAACAAAAACAAGGATTACGGCAGTGATTCGCTTTGGAATAAGGAGATATATCGCGGACGTACCGAAGGTGATAAGCCTATAACTGATTTTAGCTATGAGGAAAACGAGATCCCGCCGCATGCAGAGGATACAGCTGAGGAGGAGTCTCTTTGGAGCGAGGATATGTATCGCGGCACTGACAGTTCAAAAAAGAACTTTGAAGATTACGAATCTGAGGAGGAGGAGTACAGAAAAGCTGCAATGGAAAAGCTTCCGTATGAAACTGATTCGCTTTGGGAAAAGAAGTTCTATAAGGGCAGAAGCGAGAGCAACATTCCGGAGCGTGTTCTGGATCTGAGCGATGAGGTCACTATGGAAAGCGAAAAACATAATGAATCATATTCAGCCGATAATCTTTGGGATAATATCAGCAAAAGATCAGCTGATTATTCTGAGGAAAATGAGACAGATGCGGAGAATCCAAACAAGGATTATGACAGCGATTCCCTGTGGAGCAGCGGTATATATCAGGGAAGAAAGAAAAGTGAATAATAATGTATATAAAAAAGGCTGTTGCATTTGCTACAGCCTTTTTTGGTGTGTTATTCTGTTATCATCGGACCGATGCTCGTGACATCTCCGGCGCCCATGGTGAAAACGATATCATTTTCAGAAGCATTCTTTTTGATATAGTCTGCAATTTCCTCAAAGCCGTCTATATATTTTGCGTTTATTCCGCGTTCGGCTATTTCTGCTGCCAGCTTATCAGGGTCTGTGACCCCGTCGTATACCTCGCGAGCTGGATAGATGTGTGTGATTATAAGCTCGTCGGCGTCGTCAAATGCAGTCAGGAATTCCTGCCAAAGGGTTCGCGTCCTTGAATATGTGTGCGGCTGGAAAATACATATTATTCTCTTGTGAGGGAATGCCTTCGCTGCCTTGAGTGTGGCTTTTATTTCAGTGGGATGATGAGCATAGTCATCAAGCACTACAGCGCCGTTAACGAATCCCTTTTTCTCAAATCGGCGGTGAGTGCCCTTGAAGGTCTCAATTCCCTTGGCTGCCGGCTCTGCATCGACCCCGAGAAGCTCACAGACTGCAATTGTCGCAAGCGAGTTCAGTATATTGTGGTCACCCGGTACATTCAGGGATATATGACAAAGCTTTTCGCCGCGCTTATATACGTCAAAGCTGGGATAACCTGCATTATAAACAATATTCTGTGCGTAATAGTCGTTTGTACTGCTCATGCCGTAGGTAATGATGTTGAGCTCAGCTCCGTCGAGAGCTATCTTTATGTTTTCATCCTCACCATATGCTACAACGCTGCCTGTGCCTTTTGTCAGCTCTGCAAACTGTCTGAAGCTGCCGCGTATCATATCGATACCTGTAAAGAAGTCGAGATGATCCTCCTCTATATTAGTTATAAGCGCAATAGTTGGGTAGAATTTAAGAAAACTGTTTGTATATTCACAGGCTTCCGTAACGAACAGATCTGACTTGCCGCAACGGATATTTCCGCCTATAAGGTCAAGTATACCGCCTACCGATATTGTAGGATCAGTATCTGCATACAGCAGCGCGTGAGCGAGCATAGATGTGGTTGTTGTTTTACCGTGAGTGCCGGCAACGCCTACAGCGTGCTTGTATCTTTTCATCAGTGCGCCAAGAAATTCAGCACGGTCAACGAGACGGATGCCGCGGCGAACAGCCTCAGCCATCTCGGGGTTATCTTCCTTTACTGCTGCGGTGTGGACAACAAGATCTGCCCCTTCAATGTTTTTAGCGTCGTGTCCCTCGTAAATAACAGCCCCCTCAGACTCAAGCCTGTCTGTTATTTCTGATTTTGTGCGGTCGCTGCCTGTTACCTTGCAGCCGTTGCTGATCGCAATATGTGCAAGACCGCTCATGCTTATACCGCCTATTCCTATAAAATGGATATGTGCGTTGTTGTTCAATTCATCCAATGTAAATTTTTTCATGATCCTTACCCTTTCAATGCCGATGATTATAAATCGATAGAAAATATGTCTATTAGAGTTATATTTTTCAATAGTTGAACCATATTAATTATATACCTATTTCATTAAAATTTAAACTGTTTTTTATAAATTTTATATTATTTACAAAAAAAATCAGCAAAAAAAATAAGAAACTAAAATAAATGCACAAAATGCTTGACAAATACGACAAAATGAGATAAAATAATAGTATTAAGGTACTAATTATTATGGTACAATAATCCCGCTTCGGGGATGGGGCATCACTGGAAAGACTACAAGAAAAAAATAATATACCTTGTAAGAGGAAGGTGGTGAAAATCTTGGAGATTACGGACATTAGGGTTAAAAAAATTTTAACTGACAGCTCAGCTGAAAGTAAAATGAAAGCGGTAGTATCTGTAACCTTTGACGACTCCTTTGTAGTACATGACATTAAAATTATTGAAGGACAAGATAAGCTGTTTACGGCAATGCCAAGCAGAAAGACGCAGGAAGGCGAATTTAAAGACATTGCGCATCCAATTAATCGTGAAATGCGCTTAAAGCTCGAGGACGCAGTGCTTTCTGAGTATCAGAAGGTTTTGGCACAGAGTTCCGATGAGGAATAACTGTTGCACGGACAGCGTTGAGCTATAAATCCCGGGATCATAAGATTTTCGACAATAAGCCGCCGGTTATCCGGCGGTTTTCTGCTCGAACGGAGAAGTTTCCGTTTATAGATAGTAGAATTGAATATAACCCATAAAAAGGTATCGGGTGCAGTCGCGCCCGATACCTTTTTATAGCTGCAAGAGTTGTTGGTTTAGGATAAATACAATAAAAAGCAAGCCGGAGTATGCCTGCTGAAAATAAAAAACGACGAAATGAAGAAATAGGCAGGGATTTCTTGCTTTTATCTCTTGTAATTCGGTATAATTTGTGATACAATATCAGCGGTCAGATCCGGAGGTATCATGCCGGATAACAGTGATTTCTCACAAACGCTGATACCCTTAATGGGATTGGACGTATGCGTCAGCTGAATAAATAAGTATTGAAGCTGGCTGAATGGGACGTGTTGAACGGAGGTATTTATGAAAAAAATTACAACAGCCGATTTTGCGGCAATGAAGGAAAGCGGCGATAAAATCTCAATGGTAACAGCCTACGATTATTCGACCGCGAAGCTTGTTGACGATTCGGGTATAAACTCTATTCTTGTGGGCGATTCGCTTGGAATGGTAATGCTCGGCTATGAGGACACATTATCGGTAACTATGGAGGATATGATACATCATTGCAGTGCGGTAGCGCGCGGGGCAAAGAATGCTCTTGTGGTATGCGATATGCCGTTCATGTCGTATCAGACCTCTGTGTATGATGCGGTAATGAATGCAGGACGTATAATGAAGGAGGCAAGAGCCGGAGCAGTAAAGCTTGAGGGCGGCTCTGAGTTTGCTGAGCACATAAGAGCGATTGTGAATGCGTCTATACCGGTGTGCGCGCATATAGGTATGACACCGCAGAGTGTAAATGCGTTCGGCGGATTCAAGGTGCAGGGAAAAACGCTTGAGGCAGCAAAAAAACTTTTGCATGACGCGCTCGCAGTCGAGGCAGCGGGAGCATTTGCGGTGGTGCTTGAGTGTGTGCCAGCAGCTTTAGCGGAATATATAAGCGCGGCGCTTACTATCCCTACAATAGGAATAGGAGCCGGGGCGGGCTGTGACGGACAGGTGCTTGTATATCAGGATATGCTGGGAATGTACAGCGATTTTACGCCGAAATTTGTCAGACGTTTTGCTGATGTGGGTTCGGAGATGAAAAGAGCTTTTGCAGAATATGATAAAGCGGTAAAATCAGGTGAATTTCCATCAACCGAACACTGTTTCAAGATAGACAGTTCTGTAATGGATGAGCTTATGGCGTCTGAATGATCGAGGAGGTTGTAATATTATGATACCGATAGTAAAAACTATAGAAGAAGTTAGAAAATATGTAAAGGCATGGCGCAGAGAGGGGCTCAGCGTGGGGCTCGTGCCGACCATGGGATTTCTGCATGAGGGTCACCGCAGTCTTATAGAGCGCGCGGCAAAGGAAAATGACCGCGTAGTCGTGTCCGACTTTGTTAATCCGACACAGTTCGGACCGAATGAGGATTTCGAGTCATATCCGAGGGATATAGAGAAAGATGCGGCTCTTTGCAGTGATGCCGGAGCGGCTGTTATTTTCAACCCTGAGGCTGAGGAGATGTATGACAATGCTCTTACAAAGGTCAGTGTTGACAAAATAACAAAGGTATTATGCGGAAAAACAAGACCTATCCATTTTGACGGCGTATGTACTGTAGTATCAAAGCTGTTCAATATTGTGACTCCTGACCGCGCATATTTCGGTCAGAAGGATGCGCAGCAGCTTTGCGTGGTGCGCAAGATGGTAAAGGATCTGAATTTTGATATAGAGATAGTAAGCTGCCCGATAATCCGCGAGGCTGACGGCTTGGCAAAAAGCTCAAGAAACACATATCTTAACGATGAGGAAAGAAAGGCAGCGTTGTGCCTTTCAAGATCTCTCAGCATAGGCAGAGAGCTTATAGAAAACGGCGAACACAGTGCCGAGGCGGTAAAGGCAGCGATAAGAGCAGAGATAGAAAAAGAACCTCTTGCAAAAATAGATTATGTTGAGATCGTGTCATTTGACACTCTTGAGAGCGTTGAGTCTATATCAAAGCCTGTGCTTGCTGCTATCGCGGTATATATAGGAAAAACAAGACTTATAGATAACTTTATCACAGAATAAGCAGACAGGGAGAGGAGGCTTTTCAATGAATATAACAATGCTTAAAGGCAAGATACACCGAGCGGTCGTAACACAGGCGGAGCTTGATTATGTGGGAAGCATAACAATAGACACCGATCTGCTTAACGCCGCGGGAATACTGGAATATCAGAAGGTAGCGGTGGTAGACGTTACAAATGGCGCAAGGCTCGAAACATATACGATAGCCGGAGAGCGCGGTTCGGGAATGATATGTCTTAACGGCGCTGCTGCAAAGCTTATTGATAAAGGCGATACGGTCATTATAATGGCATACGCCGATATGAGTGAGGAGGAAGCACGGAGCTACAGACCAAAGGTTGTTTTTGTAGACAAGAACAATAAAATAACCTCGATCAAAGATTATGAGCGCCACGGAGAAATAGCATGAGATATGTAAAACAGTTTACTATAATATTATTTGTAAGCTTTTTAGGTGAAATAATACATTATTTCGTACCGCTGCCTGTACCGGCAAGCATATATGGGCTTATCATAATGCTTGCAGCGCTTAGCAGCGGGTTAGTAAAGACAGCGTCGGTATATGAGGCAGGAAGATTTTTGATAGATATAATGCCATTGACTTTTATACCGGCTGCTGCCGGACTTATAAATGTATGGGCTGAGCTTAAACCGGTCCTGCTGCCGTTTGCTGTGATAACCTTTGTTTCCACAGTAGCGGTAATGGGCGTCTCGGGTAAGGTGACACAGCTTGTATTAAAACATGGGAAAAAGACGGGAAAGTGATAGGCAATGATGGAGTTCTTGACTGGTTCAGTATTTTTCGGGCTGTTGCTGAGCATCGCCGCATACGAGCTTGGCATGACACTGAAGAAAAAGACTGGACTTGGAATTTTGAATCCGCTGCTGATAGCAGTAGCGGCAGTGATAGCTGTACTGGCGTTGACAGGAATAGATTTTGAAACATACGAAAGCGGCGCGCAGTATCTTAGTTATATGCTCACTCCGGCAACGGTATGCTTAGCAATACCGCTTTATGAGAAGCTTGAGCTGTTAAAACACGATTTTAAGGCGATAATGGCTGGTATAGTATCGGGAGTGCTTACAAGCGTGGTATGCGTCTTGGCTATGTCGGCGGTGTTCGCGCTTGAACACGAGCAGTATGTCACGCTGCTGCCAAAATCCATAACTACAGCCATAGGTGTGGGAGTATCGGAGGAGCTTGGCGGCATAGTATCAATAACTGCTGCGGTTATAGTAATAACAGGTATATTAGGAAATGTAATAGGCGAGGCGACGCTTAAAATTTTCAAGATAACAGATCCGGTGGCAAAGGGTATAGCTCTTGGCAGCTCTGCTCATGCT
This sequence comes from uncultured Clostridia bacterium, assembly GCA_944391225.1. Classification (GTDB taxonomy): domain Bacteria; phylum Bacillota; class Clostridia; order UBA1381; family UBA1381; genus Ornithomonoglobus. The sequence goes on along the minus strand of CALXSS010000002.1, from coordinate 65,389 downwards.
ATAGGCACTACAAAGGCTATGGAGCTTGGTGAAACGGAGGGAGCGATGAGCTCGCTTTCCATAGCGGTGTCTGGAGTGCTCACGGTTATAGCGGCATCGGTATTCGCGCAGTTCTATTGATGCGCACAGAAGGGAAGGATATATAATGAAACAGGTACCAATCACATTACTTACAGGCTATCTTGGCGCAGGAAAAACAACGCTGATGAATCATATATTATCAAATCAGCAGGGATATAAGGTAGCGGTAATAGTCAATGATATAGGCGAGGTCAACATAGATTCATCACTGATACAGAAAGGCGGTATGGTCCAGGAAGAGGATTCGAGCCTTGTGCCGCTTACAAACGGATGTATCTGCTGTACTTTAAAAGTAGATCTTATGAAACAAATAGCCGAGCTTGCTCAATCGGGCAAATTTGACTATATATTGATAGAGGCAAGCGGAATATGCGAGCCTCTGCCGATAGTACAGACAATATCAATGATGGACGGAAGCGTACCGGACAGCGGTATTCCGGCTATAGTAAAGCTTGACTGCGTTGTAACAGTTGTAGATGCGTTAAGACTTGTAGATGAATTTGCCGGTGGCGAAAAACTTATAGGCGATGTTGATGAGGAGGATATAGAAAATCTGCTTATCCAGCAGATAGAATTTTGTTCTACAATAATCATCAATAAGGTAGACGAGGTATCTGCAGAGGATCTGGCTAAGGTTAGAGCGGTTGTAAAGGCGCTGCAGCCTAAGGCTAAGATAATAGAAACAAATTATGCCAATGTGGACATAAAGGATGTTTTAAACACAGGTCAGTTTGATTTTGACAAAACATTTGCATCTGCAGGATGGGTAACAGAGTTTGAAAAGGACGTCAAGGAGGAGGACGAGCATCATTGTCATAAGCATGACGATGAGCATCATTGTCACGAGCATGAGGAGGGGCATCACTGCTGCCATGAGCATGACGAGGAGAGTCACCATTGCTGTCACGAGCATGATGAGGAGCACCATGGGCATCATCATCACTGCCATCACCACCATGGCGAGGGCGAGGCTGAGGAATATGGAATAGGCTCATTCGTATATTACCGCCGCAGACCGTTCGATATGGTGAAGCTGCGCACATGGCTCAATAACAGCTTCCCTGAAAATGTTATCAGATGCAAGGGTATCATATGGATAGACTGTGACAATGACATGTCTTTTGTGCTTGAGCAGGCAGGAAAGCAGATCCAGATGAGCGAGAACGGACGTTGGTTTGCGTCAGCTCCAAAGAAGCAGCTTGAAAAGTTTGTCAAGGATGATCCTTCAATAATGGATAACTGGGATGAAAAGGTCGGCGATAGAATGATAAAGCTTGTATTTATCGGCAGGGAGCTGGATAAGGCTGCTATTTCGTCAGAGCTTGACACGCTTTTAAAGGAGATATGATAAGACCGCCCGTATCGGTAATGATCGGCGGGATCTCTGAATATATTTAAAAGCAAGCGAGGCTGAGTAATATGCGTTATGCGTTTGGCTTAAGCCTCTTCTTGCTTTTTTCGGTAATATATATAATATTCGTGCTAACAGTACGGAAACAGGAAGGAGCGGTTAAAATGCTTTGCGAAAAATGTGGCAGTGAGCTTGATGATTCTGCAGTATTTTGCGATAAATGCGGATCCTTTGTGATGAGCGGAGATGAGTATTCCGATATAGGCGAAGTTGAAAGCGCCGGCAAACGTGTACGAAACCGTTCCTCGTTCTGGCTTTTTTTTAAAATAGCCGCTTGGATAGTAGCGATCGCGGCGGGGATAATTGCCGCTGTCTGCGGATACAATTATATGATGAATCAGCCTGTGACATATAACAAGGTACCCTATCAGACAGACAGCAAGGTCTGGGGTGACAGCTGGGTAGAGGTGCCGGCGCTTTCAAATGATAATAAACCTGTATATAATAATCCCTATAACAGCCAGACTGATAATGATAATGAATAACGGCATATAGGCATCAGCGGCATGGGAGGCAGTGTCCTCCTGCGGCTGTTCCGTATTCTCATGATGTGACGGCAGGTCTCCGCCCATATTCAGCTTGAGCAGATAAAAGCCGCTTTCATCTTTGGCGGCAACAGCGCTGCTGATTTCCGGAATTGGGGGCGAATCCCCTTCGGTATAGGTATTCTTGAAGATTATCAGGAGACTTCCGTCCTCAAGCTCAAAAGAGTCTGTTATTTCCATTACATCTGTCGCAAAATATTTGTCATAGCCGCCGGCGCTGTAATAGACACCGTTGTTATAGCAATATCCAAGCTCGGTAAGCATATTCACAGCCGGTTTTTCTGGCTGCAGGCGGAACGCCTTATAAAGAGCATCATCAATATAATCACTGCTGTAAAGCGATATTTTGCCGCTGACGGAATGGTTTGGCGGTATAGAGCTGAGCAATGTGAAATTTCTGTAGGTATAAAGCATGTGTCTCATCAATGTGTGGATGTCATGATCACCGCTGTCATATTGCATAAGATCCGCACATGACTTTATAAGATACATCAGCTCACGATTTTCGTTTTCTGTAAGTGAGCTGCGCGGTAACGTATAGCTGCTGACGCGCAGGGATTTCAGATCGTTCAGAGAATCATATACATCATATGGATCTGTGACGACGCTTATTTTGCCCGTGGAATATTTAAGGACAGGTTTTGATTCTTTAGGCTTATTCAGTGTTTTTGTGAAGGCATCATTTATCAGTCTGAAATATTCGCCTTTTTCGTTGGTGTACATGCTTATGCAGAGATCATCTTCCGTATTGGTTATTTCAAGTCTATATTTGTTTTTGCCGCCGATGTTGAAGCTGATCTCATCAGCCGGCTCGTTTTCACTGCCGTAGGCTTTGCATGTAAAGGAGCCGCTGTCAGCATAGACGGTTATAAGATAGCTGCCGTCATGTGATGCCGCAGCATAAACAAGTCCGCCGCTGTCTGTATATATACCGTATTCTTTTATGCAGCGGCTCAAAAGAAAGTCATAATCGGCAGCGTATGTGGGGGTACAGCCGATGATGAATAATATTGTCAATATATATATGATTCGTTTTATAGCTCATCACCTCAAGAATATTTTGTCCGATTTTGCAAAATAATTTCGGTTATTGCAGATAATAAGGACGTGGTATTATAAACAAACAAAGGAAGGAAAGGGAATTTCAATGCACAAGGATATTAAGGAGATCATGTTTACCGAAAGTGAGCTAAGAGGTCTTGTTGATTCAGTAGCGGAGCGCATCAATGCGGATTATGGCGATGAGGAGATCATTGCAGTTGTTGTGCTTAAGGGCAGCCTGATTTTTTCGGCTGATCTAATAAGAAAGCTGAATATGAATGTAAGGGTTGATTTTATGCAGGCTTCAAGCTATGGCGCCGGTACGGAATCGTCAGGAACTATTAAGATCAAGAAGGATATTGAAAATGATGTAAGGGGAAAGAATGTGCTGATCATTGAGGATATAATCGACAGTGGCAGAACTCTTTCTTTACTCAAGCAGGAGATGAAGAACCGCGGAGCAGCAAGTGTAAAGATCGCCACTCTGCTTTCAAAGCCGTCGCGCCATGTGGTAAAGGTGGAGACTGAATATATAGGCGCGGAGATACCTGATGAGTTTGTGGTAGGCTATGGGCTTGACCTTGCTGAGAAATACAGGAATCTGCCGTATATTGGTGTATTGAAGCCGGAGGTATACGCTTAAGGAAAGCGGGGTCAGGATATGAGGGTACTGCTTGCAGCCGTAAATGCGAAATATATACATACATCACTTAGTGTCCGCGCTCTTTCAGCGTATGCCGACAGACCCGATGTATCCTTTGCGGAATTTACAATAAACGAGCGGGCTGAGGACGTACTGAAAAGAATATATCAGGTAAAGGCTGACGCTGTATTGTTTTCATGCTATATTTGGAATATAGGCTTTGTGCTCAGGGTCGCGGGAATGCTCAAAAAGGTATCGCCGGAAACAGAGATAATCTTGGGCGGACCTGAGGTTTCATTTGACAGCCGCGCGTATATGCTGAAATATAAGTTTATTGATGGGATAATGCGCGGCGAAGGCGAGGAGACATTTGTCGATTATTTGAGCAGCGGTAAAGCTGTTAATGGCATCACTTACCGCAGCGGGGATGCTATCATAGAGATGCCCGAACGTGAGCCTGTGTGCTCACTCGACAGCCTGCCTTATCCGTATACTGATGAGGATATAGCAGAAAACAGGCACAAGCTCATATATTATGAATCAAGCAGAGGATGCCCGTTTCGTTGCAGCTACTGTCTGTCCTCTACTGTGCATAATGTGAGATTCAGAAACACCGAGACAGTGAAGCGGGAGCTTAAAAGGTTTATCGATGGCGGGGTCAGGATAGTAAAGTTTGTTGACAGAACATTCAATGCCGACCGACAACGCGCGGCGGAGCTTATACGTTTTCTGGCGGAACAGGATTGCGATACGCAGTTCCATTTTGAGATTGCGGCAGATCTTATAAATGACGAGATAACAAACATTTTGAGATCAGCTCCGAAAAACAGGTTTTTACTTGAGATAGGCGTTCAGTCCACAAATCCGAAAACTCTCAAGGCTATTGACAGAAAAGCCGAATTTTTGAAAATATCCGAGACGGTAAGAAAGCTAAATGGGGCGGTGCATATGCACCTTGATCTCATAGCGGGGCTGCCGTATGAGGACTATGTATCATTTTCAAGATCGTTTGACGAGGTCATGGCGCTTGAGCCTGATGTTTTGCAGTTGGGATTTTTAAAGCTTCTGCGCGGCACAAAAATAAGGCGCGAGTATGATAAGCACGGATATGTTTTTGAGGACGAGCCTCCATATGAGGTGCTTTTTAACAGCTATATCTCATACGATGAGCTTTTAAAGCTGCACAGCATAGAAAATGTGTTTGAAAAGTATTATAACAGCGGAGCTTTTAAAAACGCGCTTTCAAGGTTATCAAAGCGGTATGATTCACAGTTTGATATGTATTCGGAGCTGTCGGAGTATTTTGAGGCGAATGGATACTCGGAGATCGGTATATCACAGCAGCGGCTGTATGCAATACTTGCTGCATTTTGCGGCGATGGGGATATGCTCGACTATATCAAGCTTGATTATTTTATAAACACGCACAATCCGTCAACACCGGAGTGGGCGTTGTCGCCATACAATAGGTCACTACTCAGATACAGGTTTGAACTCTTGACCGAGACGTTTATATCAGAAAGGCTCCCGGAGTATGCTGGCAAGCCTGTAAAGGAGATAATAAAAAGCCTGTGGTTTGAGGAATTTGACTATGATGTGTTGGGGAACGGCAAAAAAAGAAAGAATATAATCATATTTGATAAAAAATACAATAGGATAGTACGGGCGGAGGGCTGAAAGGCTCAACGCCCGTTTGTGCGAGGTGAAAATAATGGTGGGATTTGCAGATATACTCAACAGCATACTTGTACTTGGGTTAGCTATGCTTGTGGGGTTCATATGCGTAAAAAGCGGTTACATAAAGCCTGAGGTGCGCGATGCGCTGTCAAAGCTGCTTGTAAAGGTCACGTTGCCAATACTTGTTGTAACAACAATGACTAAGCTTGGACTTGACAGGGAGAGGATAGTAAACTGTATAACTATCCTTGTAATAGGCTGGGCTTGTATTCCGGCTATGTATTTGCTGGGCGCCGGCACGGCAAAGCTTTTCAAAATGCAGGGCGAGCGCGCGGTCATGCACTCGTGCATGTCGTGTTTTGGAAATATAGTATTTGTGGCATATCCGCTGATCCAGAAAATATATGGCGATGAGGGTATATTATACGCAGCTTTGTTTGCGTTTGCGAACGATTGTTATTTATGGACTTTCGGTGTATTCAAGCTGTCGGGAGTGCATTCAGATAATGGAGGCTCTTTGCGCTCCAATATCAAAAGGATAATAAATCCGGGAACTGCCGCTGTAGCAATTTCGCTTGTTATGATGGCGTTCGGCTTGAAATTTGGCGGGATATTCAAGGAGGCGTTTGAAGGTATCGGTTCGGTAACAACATATCTGTCTATGCTGTTTCTGGGCGGAACTCTTGCCATGGTCGACTTTAAACATATTTACAGGCGTGTTTCGCTGTTTGTCCTTCTGGCGGTGAAAATGCTATTGTTTCCCGCGCTGCTGCTTATAGCACTCAGACTTATAGGCGTGAATGAAACGGTTACGGGAGTGGCGGTGCTGCAAGTAGCTATGCCGGTATCTACTGTGCTTTCAATACTTGCGGCAGAGTATAAATGTGATGTACTGTACGGAGCAGAAGGGGCGTTCATAACAACAGCTTTATGTATCGTAACGCTGCCTGCGGTATATTATATGATAGTGAACTTTCCTATATAAAACAACAGCGCGCGGATGTATGGCTCCGCGCGCTGCTGTTTTATACATATATAATATCATTTAAATTCAAATTCTTTTTCACTCTTGTAGAGCGGCACCTCAAAATACAGCTCGGCGTCAGGGAACGCATCAAACATTGATTTCAAGGTTTTTGCCTGAGCGGTCGCCCAGTCAATGTCGGTCGCATACTGGTGTTCTCCTGGGCTGTCAGGATTCCATCTCATTTTGTACAGAGTATTTTGCTTATAGCTTGCATTGTTGATATAGTTGTCGCTTATCCAGGCTGCTCCGCCATATATTGCCGCGTCAACGCTTGTCCAGCCCATGCTGTACGCGTATTCTGAGCCGTATTTCACCGCGTTCTCATCATACGCTCCGATACCGAACATATTATATACAACAGTGCCGTTCACTTCTACACCGTTGGCGAGTTGAGAAAAACCATCGCCAGTCTCAAGACACGCATGTGTTACAAGATAAAGCTCGCTTATACCGTATGCGTCAGCCGCGTCCTTGAACTGCTGTCCTTTTCCTGAAAGGATTCCCTTGCCGTTAAGGTAGGAGTTAAGAGTATCAACGCTTACGTTGTTAGATTCACTAAGGTCAATGAACTGATATTTTCCGTAGCCTCCGTTATGTGCTGATGGGTCAAGGGCATCAAGCACCTCGTTCTTTTCAGCCTTTCTGTTTTCAGAATACTTCACAGGCGAGTATGCCATCTGATGTTCTGCCATTTCATCAAGCGTGTAGTCATAGCTTACAAACTGCGGCTTGGAGAGCAGCTCGGCAACACGTTCGGATACTGATCTGGATATGACCTTGTAGTTTACTTCGCTTGATCCTGACGGCAGTATTTCTATTTCAAAGCTGTCGGTCTTTCCATTTGAGCTTTCAACCTTGATAACAGCGTTGCCGGGTTCAATGCCGTGTATTGTACCGTCCTGAGAAATGGAAACCACATTGCTGTTTGAGCTTGTCCAATGTACCGATTTATCATTTACGGTTTCAGGATAGATATATGCCGACAGCGTGTATTCGCTTCCTGAACGGAGCTTATCTATAGCGTTAGTAATAAATACTGCCTTTGTGCGCACATCGTAAAGTCCTACATAGACTGTGCATTTTGCTGTGTGCTGTCCGTCAAGAGTTTCCGCATATATGCTCGTCGTGCCAACACCGTTTGGTATAACGCGTCCTGTATCATCAACATAAGCTATAGCCTCATCCCCGGAATGCCATTTTATCAAAGCGGGGTCTATAGCAGATGGTTCGGTAATTATGCTGAGAGTTGTTATCTCCGGTTTGTCTGCGTACAGATTCAGCTCGCTCTCTGAAAGAGAGAATCTGCTTAACGATTTTGTAACATAAACAGGATAGTCTATGCTTATATCTCCACTTGAGATACTGACAGAAGCTGTGCATTCAGTTCCGTCAGATGTAACCGTTCCATCTTCGCTTACCGTTATGTGCGGACTGTCAGTGCTGTAGCTGATCGGCTTTTCAGTAGAATTGAGCGGCAGTGTAAGAGCGCCTATTTTTTTGCTTAGCTCTCCTGAGTCCGAATAAATACAGAGAGCCGGAGCAGGAACGGAAATATCTTCTGTTTTCAGCGTTTCAAAACCGATAAACGGGGAAAGATATAGCTCCGGACTGTATTCTGTATTATCTGCTGCCTGTGCGGCTGTGCAGCCAAACAGCAGAATAAATAATGAAATAACTATTTTTATCATATATATCACCACACTTATTTTACAAAATTATCAGCTTTCTGTCAAGTAAAAAACGGTAATATTTGTAGAAAACAATATATTGTAATAGCTATGAGTAAAAATAATTTATAATTAATTATTTTTTGTGATTTTAACCATTGTATTATTTATAAAATTGTAGTATAATAGTGATAATTGACACATGATGTGCGCAGTGAGATGTATTCGTTTTTTGTATAGCGGATATTAATTTATAGGCAATTGTGAAACTATGTTTCACAATTAATCTGGTTAAAGTAGGTTAAAAAAGTTCCATCCAATTACATAAAATATGTATGTTGAAACTTTTTTAACCCAAATTTCTGACGCGCATTCAGCAATTTTGCAAAGCAAAATTCAGCCTTTGGCTGACCGCGCTTTCTTGCGCGGTGCACATCGTTCAGAAATTTATTAAATTCGAGGGTACACCCAGTAATTTTGCCGCAGCAAAATCAAGACCTTCGGTCTTGCCCGCCTTTCTTGGCGGGTACATCCTCGAGTACACATCAAATAGGTAGCAATTATAAAACTCTTTTAGAGTTTTATAATTGCCTAATATTAATTTAGTATAGGAGGTTTTTTTGATGGAACAGCAGGACAGTTCAAGACTTAAGCAGATATTAAAGAACAGACGCGATAAGCTGACAGAGTATGTGAATGCGGATATGGATCCGTTTAAAATAACAAAATTTGAGCGCGACAACAGCGCAAAAAATATAAAGGATAATTTTGTTGATTATGAGGATAAGGAAGTGACCATTGCCGGCAGACTTATGTCAAAGCGCCGCATGGGTAAGATCGGCTTTGGCGATCTTCTTGATCTTACAGGGAAGATACAGGTGTTTGCAAAGAAAGATGTTCTTGGAGATGAGGAGTACGACAGATTCAAGAAGCTTGATATAGGTGATATAATCGGTGTTACAGGAATAGTTTTCAGAACCGAGGCGGGCGAAATATCGATAAGAGCGGAAAAGATAACACTGCTTTCAAAGTCATTGCAGCCGCTGCCGGAGAAGTTTCACGGTCTGAGCGATCCTGATCTCAGATATCGTCAGAGATATGTGGATCTTATAATGAACGAGGATGTAAAGGACACATTCATAAAGAGATCAAAAATAGTGGCATCAATAAGAAGTTATCTCAACGGTCAGGGATTCCTTGAGGTAGAAACACCTATGCTTGTTGCAAATGCCGGAGGAGCGGCGGCAAGGCCGTTTGAAACGCATTTCAATGCGCTTGACGAGGATTTTAAGCTCAGAATTTCCTTGGAGCTTTATCTTAAGCGTCTTATTGTAGGAGGTCTGGAAAAGGTCTATGAGATAGGACGAGTATTCAGAAACGAGGGACTTGACACACGTCATAATCCGGAATTCACGCTCATGGAGCTGTATCAGGCATACACTGATTATCATGGCATGATGGATCTTACAGAAAACCTGTACCGTCATGTTGCTCAGGAGGTGCTTGGCACGACCAAGATAGTTTACGGCGGAGTTGAGATGGATCTCGGCAAGCCGTTTGAGCGCATAACCATGGTAGATGCCGTTAAGAAATACGCCGGAGTGGATTTTAACGAGATCCATACTCTTGAGGATGCGCGCAGGGCGGCGAAGGAACACAATGTTGAATATGAGGAAAGACATAAAAAGGGCGATATACTTAATCTGTTCTTTGAGGAATTTGCAGAGGAGCATATGATCCAGCCGACATTTGTTATGGATCATCCGATAGAAATATCACCGCTCACAAAGAAGAAGCCTGAAAATCCGGAGTACGTTGAAAGATTTGAATTCTTTATGAACGGCTGGGAAATGGCTAACGCATATTCAGAGCTGAACGATCCAATTGATCAGAGAGAGCGTTTTAAGGCGCAGGAGGAGCTTTTGGCTCAGGGTGATGACGAGGCTAATACTACTGACGAGGACTTTATGAGAGCGCTTGAGATAGGAATGCCGCCTACAGGCGGAATAGGCTTTGGAATAGACCGTATGTGTATGTTGCTTACAGATTCACCGGCAATAAGAGACGTGCTCCTGTTCCCCACCATGAAGCCGCTTGATAAGTAAAGATCGAATAAGTCAGTATTTATGCGTGTTTGCAAGATTTGAGTGTTATGGTTTACACCAATTTGTGCGGATTTATGCGCAAGAAAAGCATTTTCACTTAGAACAATTAGTGCCATGGAGTTAAACTCTGTGGCATTTTTATTAAAACTATGGGGCTGTAGCAAAATGCACAGACCACATAAAGCGAAAATAACAAAGCAGATAAGCCATTTTTTAAGGATCACTGCTGTCAAGTTTAAGGTGGAAATTTTCATAAATGAAAATTTCAGCATTAAGATCGCTTTATGTTACGAACGAAACTCACCGCTCGACGTACCCCCGTACGCCTTCGGGCAAGGGGGCTGCGCCCCTTCGTTTCGTCCGTTCTGCGCTATTTTTCTAAAGCCCCCAAGGCTGTTGCAAACTCGTTGAGTTTTGCAACAGCCTCATAGTTCATTATTACGCGTCTATTTTTTCTGATTATTTATATTCCTCCAGATACTTGCTCGTATTTCTGACCATTTCGTCAAAGAGCTTACGGGCGTCGTTCCAGCTTATAGTTGCAACAAGCGGATCGTTTATAAACGCATTGAAAGCCTTTTCAAGACTGCGCTCCGCGCATGCCTCGGTTATGAGCTGCTGCTCGCCGCATACGCGGCTTACAAGAGGATATATCTCAGCCGGGATCCCTCCTGCAAATATAGGCTCTACACTGTCCGCTGAGAACCGCGCATTTGTTTCCACAACAGCGCCGACAGGCAGATTCGGTATCTGTCCCGCGTTAGGTATATTTACATTCGTTACCATATCCTCAAGACCAAGCAGAGCGCGCATCTGTCTAACGCCCTCCTCGCCTGTTTCGCTTATTTCAAACTCTATATCACCGCTATGCAGCTTATCGCTTTTTTCAAGCCGCTTTTTAAGATCCTCCTTGCGCCATGATACCTTTGTAAGCCCAAACTTCCATTCATTTACCGTTTCAGGATCCTTTAAGAACCAATTTCCCGGGCAGAACTCCGCAAGATGCCTGTCGCCCGCCGCCGCTATACAGCCAAACCGGCGGAACAGATTTATTTTTACCTTTTCTGCCGATGTAAAAGAATTGTTCATCCAGTTATCGTCCACATTCTCAACATATCCGTCAGCGTACTTTTCACAAAACTCAGCATACAAAGGATATATATCAGTATTTTTGTACTGTGCGCGCGTTATCCATGTGAAATGATTGACCCCGAGCACGTTTATTTTTATCTCGCTCCTGTCCGGCTTTTCGATCTCGAGAATATCTGAAACAGCAGATGCCAACACCTTCTGTGTTCCGAACACCTCGTGGCAGCAGCCAAACGCCTTTATCTTTGGAAATGCCTTATAGAGCGACTGCACACAAACCGTCATAGGGTTTGTGTAATTAATTACCCACGCCTTAGGGCAGCAGCGCTCTATCGCCTTGGCTATGACCTCGAACATAGGCACTGTACGCATTGCGCGTATTATTCCACCCGGTCCTGTAGTGTCGCCCACCGACTGGTATATTCCATATTTTTCCGGAGTGTGTACATCTGATTCCATTTCATCAAATGTGCCTGGCAGGATAGATATTACTACAAAATCAGCTCCTTCAAGAGCCTCGTCTATAGTTTCCACAGCTCTGTAACTCCATGGTGAAACACAGTCCTTAAGCTCCGCTATCCTGTTGCCTATAATCTCATTCCTCTTTGCAGCGTCAGGATCTATATCGTACAGATACACTGTTCCGCACAGATCCTCTGTCTTTGCAAGGTCAGACATGAGTCCCCATGCCCAGCCACGCGATCCGCCTCCAATATAGGCAATTTTTAGCTCTTCAACTCCCTTTTCAGTATACTTCATTTTTTATCTACCTCTCTTCTATTATTCTCTTTGAATTTATGCTCCTTATATATTCTCTTCTGCCGCATATGATGATGGATACATTCCGTTTATACTGTTCCACACCATCGCCTTTACCTTTGCAGGATATCCGCCATTAATATACATGCTAAGATCACATTCCTGTCCTGACGTTGCTTTTTTCTCAACAGCAATAAGCGCTCCATCCTCATCATAAACTGCAACTATTAGCTCACCGCTTTCACCACTCGCCATACACTCTGATGTATCAAGCCTCAGCTTTAATTCTCCATAATCATTCAACTCTGCTGAAATTATCTCCGGCGATCTTTTCTCTCGCACATATATCATAACAACAGATCTTGTCAGTGCATTCGGTGATATTATCTCCACAGCCGCTGCGCCTTCCGATACTGCTGTGACTGTTCCGTTTTCATCTACCGCCGCCACAGTCTCATCACTTGACACAAAGTATACAGGAACATCTTCATCAGACGAGGAATCCACTCTTAACGAATATTTCTCGCCCGGCGCAACCCCAACTCTTTTATCTGATGCAATCAGCAATACCCTATCCTTTGTGCTGCCGCTGCATGTATTGTTATACAAATACTGCTCATCGCTTGAGCTTACTGCTTCAACCGTCACATCGTCTTCACTTTCAAGCATAACGGAATACTTTTCACCGGCTTCCAATACACCTATCTTCTGATCTATCAATACATTTTCGTTCGCCTTGAGTTCAACGCCGTTCGCGGCGTCTGTTCCTATATTCCTGACAGTAAGCTCTTTTCCTCTGAGCTCAACACTGAGATCTGCGCCTCCAAATATATCTGAGATCGAATTATTGCCCGTATTCTGTTCAACCGCTGCTGATGTCACCTCTGCCGTTACAGTCTGTTTAACAAAATTATCCGGTATCTTTACAAGCGCTTTGACTTTTTCTGTTTCACCCGGTTCAATTCGCGTCTTGATATTGCTGCTGTACAGTTCACCGCAGTCCTCGCCACTGATCGTTAAGTATACATCTGTCAGCACCGACTTGGTACGGTTAGTAACTGAAACTGTAAAATCAGCCATTTTATTAAGCTCTATGGTATCAGATACTGATATAGCCTCAACTGCGATGTCCTCTATAGGCGCAGTCTCGGTATATATCAGCTCCGGTATCTCCGTAGTATCATTTTCACCCGCATTTATAACAACTGCCGCTGCAGATATATTCCCATCATCATCAGCTGCCGGGCAAAACGAGCGTATCATCTTTTCAGACTTTAGCACCGGAACAGGCGCTGTGCAGCTGCCGTCTCGGCTTATATACACCGCATAAAGATCAGCTCTGAAACCATCCTGCTGTCTGTATACAGCGGCATAGTCCTCTCCTGCCTCTATTATCACAGGATATTCTCCTATTCCGGAACATAGCTTTTGTGCTCCGGTAAACGAGGATATCTTCTTAAGCTCGCCGCTGTCAACGAAATAAAACTCGCTGTCCAAACTGCTTAAGCCTGTTATTTTTCCGTTTGCGGTATATTTTTGAACGCCGTCAATATACAGTATTTTTCCGTTGCTGTCAACTACAGCAGTTTCGCCGCTGCTATTCAAAGCACCTTGTGATCCCGGCACAAGACCTGATACTTTTTCCTCTGCCTCGCTTTGAAGTACACCATTATAATAGGCTGACATATGGATGCTTTCAGTCTCTGAATCGCCAGCTACAGCCTTGTTGCCACTGTTCTGTGTCCACATCACATACACGTTGTCTCCGCTCGACTGTATATGCGGATCATAAGCATAAACGCCTTCATCTGTTACCTTCTCCGGCTCGCTCCATATATCGCCGTCAAATCCTGAAATCATAAGCTGTGTACCGGCGGCGATATCATCAAGACTTTCGTCTCCGCTAAGCTGTGTAACAGCATTCTGCCACGTCACATATGCCCTATTTCCGTTTGAAGCAAGAGCAAATGAATAATCAGCTGTTCCATCGCTGCTGATCTGTGCCGCCTCGCTCCATGTTCCGTCTGAATATATGCTGTAATATAAGGCTGTTCTGTTGCTGTCTTCGCGCTGCGCGTCGTCATCAAGCCAGACCATAAGAACTCTTTCACCGCTTAGTCGGACTGTTTTAACATCTGCATATGGGTACACTCCCGTTTTATATGTATATCCGTCATATTCGCCAGCGCCAACCAGCTCAAGATAACTCCTGTCAACATCGTCAAAATCTTCCTCGCTGACCTCTGCTATCTTTATTTCATCTTTATCAGGATACAGCTGCAATGACGCAAGCTTGTCTGACACCCTATATTCTCTTCCAAGGCAGTAGCTCATTACATAGTATCCGCCTGAAAGAGTTACTTTTAATGATTTTTCTGCCGTCTCAAACGGGAAATCAACAGATGCCTCTAACGTTCCTTGAAGCCCTGCCTCTACTCCGAGCATTCCCTTTAAGCCGGCTCCAACACCTACCGCCGGCGTCAGCCCCATATTTATATTGCCCTTTACATCAAATTGAGGATCCTTGATCGAAATATTTGTGGGTTCAAACGACAGAGATGTTCCTACCGTTCCTGTTATCGAAAATGCAGCATACAGCGCAGGACATAAAGGCCATGGAATACTTGTCGATCCGGACATCTGTCCTGTCATGATGACACCGCCCTCTACAGCTATATCATCTTTTGCAGGTTTTAGCTTCAAAAAACCTGACACTCTAACCTGTCCATCTACTGCCAGTCTGCCAAATCTCGGTTTAGGAGAAAGCTCTGTGTTATTAAACGACTTTATAAGCTCGTCTGTAAAGCCATTCGTACTTGCTTCGCGGAAAAATCCCACTATAGAATCGAATTGTTTTCTCCATGTAGGATTTTTAGCATCATTATTGACTATGGACTCTTTATCATATGCCATTCCTATGATAGCCTGATACTCCTTGTTCTCCTTATCATACGCCAAAGATATTATATCCATATAGTTTTTCTCAAAACTAACCGGCAGTTCAAACAAACTGAACTGTTTTCCCATAATACTTATCTGAGGTCCTGTCACGGAAGCTTCTCCGCCATTTCCAAAGTTAAAATCTTCTGCTTCAAGATCAAGCCCGTTAACATAAACCGTATTCAAATGTCCTGCGGCTGCCACATAATTAGTCTCTGTATGTATTATATTTCCGCCTATACTTACGCTCAGACCGGCTATCACACCGCTCCTGTCTGAAACAACGACACCATTCTCATTTGTGATGTACTTTTTGCCGTCCAGTTTGAGCTCAGCCCAAGCAATAGGCTCTGAGGTCTCATAATCCAGAACTGTTATTATACAAGGTCCCATAGGCGGCGCTGTCATTTCAGGAGCAGGTGTCACTTCCGTTCCCATCTCAGGTCTTGAACCTGAGTCGTAGCAAAGCTCATTCACCCTGTAATAATACGAATATGACGTGCATCCGCATTTGTATCTCTCTCCCATATCCTGAGCTGAGAGGAGCTCTGAACCACATTCATTGCACCTGTAACACGCCTGATATGGCACTGACGCGCTTACCGTGAGCGGTGAATCCTCGCTCTGCTCAGCTATGCTGCCTGATATATAGCATCCGCTGCTTTCTGACATACCAAAGTCTACTCTGCCTCCCGTCACACTGCCATATAAGCAAGAATTTTGCGCCCCCTCTATTCCTAAAGCAGTGTATGGAGAAGTAATATTTCCCTTGATTATGCAGCCCTCTGTTGCGCCATATTCCTGATAAGCTCTTATGCCTGCGGCTGTTACAGCTTCACCCGCCGCGTTTTCGTTCACAGAAATATCACCATATACTGAGCAGCTTTTCACAGCACCTGATGATATTATGCCTACCGTTTCACCACCTGAGGTTATATTCCCATATACAGTGCAATTTTTCAGCTCTCCGTTGTATATATACATACCTCTTGCGCTGTCGCTGCCAGATATATTACCGTATACGGCGCTGCTGTATACGCTTCCGCTTATCCTCTCTCCATCCTGCCACGCTTCAAACGCTGTTATGCCTAAAGCGCCTCCGCTGTATGCTGTAACATCGCCATACACACTGCAGCCTGCACCTATGCCTGTTATATATATCCCTGCTGCAGAGCCATATCCATCCGTTTTAGATGCTATACTGCCGTATACGCTGCAATCACTCGACTGACCATAGATACCATATGCGTCAAAGCCAGTAATATCACCCTCGACAACACAGCCTGTACTATTTTCTATTCCATGCGCGTGACCTGAAACAGCTGTTATATCACCTGTAACAATGCAGTCCGATAAATTATTTAAGCATCCGACCGCGCTACCGCCTGTGATGTCACCGTAAAACCTGCAGCTTTCCGCTGGTCCGCTTATCCCAACTGCCACACCGTCAGCAGTTATATCACCATAAATCGCACAGTTTTCTGCAGTCTCATAAGTTTCTATACCATACGCATTGAAATACTCTCCCTCAGAGCTAATATCTCCTATGAACTCACAGCCTCTCACGCTGCCCACCATAGCTTTTACGCTGCCGTTTACAACATTTATATCTCCATTGAAAACCGTATCATTTCCGCTGCTGATTCCCAGCACGTTTAACGACATATTGTCTGACGCGCCGACAACATTTATGTCAGCGTCTATCATGCAGTGGTCGAGATACACATCTCCTGTCACGCTTATTTGATAATTTTCATATTCATTGTCAGAACCGGAAAGAGATATGTCTGCTTTTGCTTCGGATATCGAAAGATCTGCTATATATATTCCATATCCGGCAAACATGCCTGCATTGTTTTCGCCATATTCATTCTCATACACTCTGTCTAATGTCAAACCCGTGATGCTATATCCTGCACCATTTATTGTTGCATTGTAAAGATCAATCGGTATCCAGCTTATACCTGATAAGTCGATATTGTCTTTTAGCTCATAATAGCCGTCACTCTCTCCATCTATAGCCAATAGATCCTCAGCTGTTTCTATATATATCACATTATCACTGACGTTTTCGGATATATAGATGGCGCTTTCTTTATTATTTATGAGCTGTCTGCGCAGTTCAGCTTCTTCATGAGATATTAGCTTACTGCCGTCTGCTCTGTCAGTATCCGCCAAAACCACCGCCGGCGCTGTAAGTGATAACGCCAATAGGATGCATATTGCTTTTCCTACAATATTCATCTGTCACCTGCTATCTTTCCATCCCAAATAAACAGCTTCAAGCCTGTATATAGGCTGACCTAAATCAAGGAACCGCTGTTCATATTCTGTTATAACATTCCCCTCAAATTTTGAATTATGCAGATCAAGCGTGATATTCTCAAGCTTGAAATTTTCTGCCGCAAATGAATTCAATGAAAATTCAAACAGCTGCTTATTATCAGTTTTAAACCATATATGATCCCCGTTATTCAATACCTTTTTATATCTGTCAAGGAAATTCTTATGCGTAAGGCGGCGCTTTGCCTGCTTATTCTTTTTCCACGGATCGGAAAAGTTTAGATATATGCGGCTGATCTCGCCTTTTTCAAAAAACTCGTCTATTTTCTCGGCGTCCATATCCATGAACCGCACATTCTCAAGCCCCTGTCCCATCGCCTTTTCCATTGCCATTACTATAACATCTTCTACCTTTTCTATAGCAATAAAATTTATATCCGGGTACTTTTGGGCCATTCCGCATACAAAACTGCCCTTGCCGCAGCCTATTTCTATATGAATAGGATTATCATTCCCAAAAAGCTCTTTCCATCTTCCCTTATACCTCTCAGGCTCAGTCACATGTATAGCTGCGCATCGTTCCATTCTTGCTGCGCAATTTTTCTTTTTCCTTACCCGCATTATTTTCTCTCCTTTATCCTTTTAATTGCAGTATCCTGTCAAGGATCGCGTTCGCTGTATCAAACTTCGACAGCTTTGGCAGTTCCTCAGCTCCGTCTGCCGTTATTACTGTAACGATATTTGTGTCGGTGCCAAATCCGGCTCCCTCTCGCCTCAATGAATTTGCGCATATCATATCGGCATTTTTACGCGTCAGTTTTTTTGATGAATTTTCAAGCAGATTTTCAGTTTCCATTGAAAATCCGCAGAGTATCTGACCTGCTCTCTTGTGCTCGCCAAGATACGCAAGTATATCCTTTGTGCGCTTTAGCTCTATCGATGAAGCGCCGTCTGTTTTCTTTATCTTCTCATCAGCCGTTTTTACAGGCGTGTAATCCGCTACAGCCGCAGCCTTTATTATTATATCTGAATCCGGCGCAAGCTCTGTAACCGCATTAAACATATCCTCTGCCGACTCTGTTTCCACTACCTTCACAAACTCCGGCGGCTCTGCCTCTGTATGACCCTTTACAAGTGTAACATCAGCTCCGCGGTACATTGCCGCCTTTGCAAGAGCAATACCCATTTTACCTGTTGAGTGATTCGTTATGAACCTTACCGGATCTATAGCCTCGCGGGTAGCGCCTGCCGTAACGACTACCTTTTTCCCTGCAAGATCCTTTTCAAATGCGACCTCTTTAAGAATATACTCGAGCAGCAGGGCTTCTGCCGGCATCCTGCCGTCACCCATGTCACCGTTGGCAAGCATGCCTGTATCAGGCTTTACTATCTCATATCCAAACGATTCCAGATACTTTAAATTCGCCTGCACTATAGGATTATGGAACATATTGTGATTCATTGCCGGTGATATTATCTTTTTGCACGGGCACGCCATTACTGTGGTTGTGAGCATGTCATCAGCTATTCCATGAGCAATCTTGCCTATGACATTAGCCGAAGCCGGAGCTATCATAACAACATCTGCCTGCTTCGCTATTGCCACATGCTCAACGCTGTACTGAAAATTCCTGTCGAATGTATCTATAAGACAGCGGTTCTGTGTAAGCGTTTCAAATGTTATGGGATTTATAAAATTAGCCGCATTTTTAGTCATCAAAACATGCACATTCGCTCCAAGCTTTTTCAGCATTCGCGCAAGATTTGCAGTCTTGTATGCGGCTATGGATCCGCTTACCCCTAACACTATTGTTTTATTCTTAAGCATAGTAATTACTCCTTCCACCATCTGCCGCTTATTCCGCACGGCAGCACAAGTCCGCTCGCGCTTATAGGCAGACCTATCTCATCGGCGTCAAGCTCGCCGCCAAACCGTTTTGCCATAGTAAGGCTGAGCACATTTTTGAGCACCTGTGCGGATAATCCTGTGGTATATGAATTTATCAGCATGAACAACGGCTGATCTGACATTATCTCCATGCAATCGCTTACAAGCGGGTACAGCTCGTTCTCAATTTTCCACACCTCGCCTGAGGGCCCTCTGCCATATGACGGCGGGTCCATTATTATACCATCGTATTTGTTACCGCGGCGTATCTCGCGCTTTACGAACTTGACAACATCATCTACTATATATCTTACCTTTCTGTCTCCCAGTCCTGAGGCTATTACATTTTCCTTTGCCCATGTGACCATACCCTTTGAAGCATCCACATGACAAACCTCTGCTCCTGCTGAAAGAGCAGAAACGGTTGCACCGCCTGTATACGCAAACAGATTCAACACCTTTACAGGTCTTTCAGCTCTTTTGACCAGCCCTGCTATCCAATCCCAGTTCACAGCCTGTTCAGGGAACAGACCTGTATGCTTGAACCCTGTAGGACGCACATTGAACACAAGCTCACGATAGCGTATCTGCCATTTTTCCGGCATTGCCTTGTTGAATATCTGCCATTTTCCTCCGCCTGATTTTGAGCGATGATACCAGCCGTCCACCTTGTTCCAGCGCTGTATATCAGATTTTTCCTCCCATACCGCTATAGGATCGGGACGGCGCAGCAGATACTTTCCCCAGTATTCAAGCTTTTCACCGCCGGACGCATCGACAATTCTATAATCTGTCCATTTATCAGATAAATACATAATAAATACCTTTCTTTCTTCACTGATTCACAAAAATGCAGCGTACGCTGCCTATACAGTTACAGTATACCATAAAAACAAACTCTATGCAAGTACCTGCACTGAGTTATTGATTGTTTTTAAATTACTGCGCTGTTACTGTTTCTGTAATATATACAGGGATTCTGAGCAGAATAACATATAAATAATAACTCGAAAGGATCTAATTATATGAGTATTTTAAAAGTAGTGATCGCAAGCGTGATCTCGCTGGCAGTTCTCTTTTTCAGCACAAAGATAATCGGCAACAAGCAGATGTCTCAGCTGAACATGTTCGATTACATCAACGGTATAACTATAGGCTCTATCGCTGCCGATATGACTACCGATACTGAGGGAAGCCTTATCAGACATATAATAGCAATGGCGATATATACAGCCGCAAACGCTCTGATAGCGTATATAGGAACAAAGAGCATCCACGCCAGACGGTTCCTTACAGGAAAGTCCATAATACTTATGGACAAGGGCATGATATATAATGATAATTTCCGCACAGCAAAAATAGATCTGAATGAATTTTTAACACAGTGCAGGATAAAAGGATTCTTTGATATAAGCGAAATTGAAACAGCGGTACTTGAGCAAAACGGTATGATCTCTTTCCTGCCACGGGCTGAAACGCGTCCGGCAGCAGCTGAGGCTCTAAACATATCAGTAAAAAGCAGCAGACCATATTACTGCATTATTTCAGACGGTAACATACTTGAAGAAAACCTCAAAGAATCGGGTATGAGTATAGACAAGCTCCATAACTCCCTGCGCGGTAAAAACATTACTGTAGATGATATTTTCGCTGCAATGTACGATGGCGAAAACCTTTTGGTATTCCCAAAGCAGTATAAGGCAGTCAAAAACGACATATCACAGTGACAAAACCCAAAAGCTCCACGCACGCAAAAAAACCGCATCACACAGATGCGGTTTATAATAAGCCTGAGATCAATCCTCAACCTTGATAACTTCCTTACCCTTGTACTGTCCGCAGTTAGGACAAACTCTGTGAGGCATCTTCAAAGCGTGGCACTGTGGGCACTCAACCAAATTCGGTTCAGTAAGCTTCCAATTGGCACGTCTCTTATCTCTTCTGGCTTTTGAAGTTTTATTCTTAGGTACTGCCATGATTACACCTCCATTAAAATAACGACACTCTAACCTCTACAGCAGCAGGCTCAATTATCTTCCTGCTGTTTAAGAATATCCGCTAATGCCTGCCATCTCGGATCTATATACTCATTGTTACAGCCGCACTCGCCCTCATTAAGATTACATCCGCATGTGGGGCACAAGCCCTTGCAGTCCTCACTGCAAAGATATTTCCCCGATGTGCTCATCAGGAAAACATCAGCGGCAATATCGTCAAGCTCTATCTCGTGACCTTCAAACAGAATGAGGTCATCCTCAGGTGACGCTCCATCCTCCTCACGCGATAAAAGCTCGTGGATCTCAAAATCCACGTCAGCTTCTATCTCCTTAAGACACCGCGCGCATTCTGTGAGCATTTTGCCCTGAACCCGCGCCGATAAAGTCAGCGACTGTCCATTATTGTATATTTCACCCGAAATTTTCAGAGGCTCATTAAACCTGTATGTTTCGCCAAGAAACTCAGCATTCCTCATATCAAGCTCGCCGTCAAGCTTTATGGAAGCTCCCGTAACCTTGATTATAGAGGATACATCTATCTTCATACAAAGACCTCCTGACTTTACAATACCTCAATTAACCCCTTACATTACCGGAAATAATCAGAGTATGATTACTTCAATTCGATCTTAGCACCTGCTTCTTCGAGTTCAGCCTTCATCTTCTGAGCTTCCTCTGCCGGTACAGCTTCCTTGATTGTTCCAGGTGCGCCGTCAACTACAGCCTTAGCTTCCTTAAGACCAAGACCTGTAAGAGCCTTAACAACCTTGATAACGTTCATCTTTGAAGCGCCTACTTCTGCAAGTACTACATCAAACTCTGTCTTCTCTTCAGCTGCTGCTGCGCCACCCTCTGCTGCACCTGCAACCATTACCGGAGCTGCTGCGCTTACGCCGAATTCTTCTTCCATCATCTTTACGAGCTCTGCTACTTCAAGCAACTTTAATTCCTTGATTGAGTCAAGAATTGCATTCAAATCTGCCATTTTATTTTCCTCCTATTTAGAAAAAGTTTGTTTCTTAATTTTAATTTATTTGTTCAAATTATTCAGCAGGTGTTTCCTCTGCTGCAGCTTCCTCAGCCGGAGCCTCGGCAGCCTTCTTTGCGATAAGGTCAGCTATTTCCTCGCCGCCGTCAACAACAGTAGCAAGCAATCTTGCTAAGCCGCTGATCGGTGAGAGCATGCTGCCCATCATCTTAGCTATCAATGTTTCAAAGTTCGGTGTAGCTGCGAGAGTCTTAACCTCGTCAAGGCTCATAACAGAACCGTCCATGAATCCGCCCTTGATCTCGAGCTTATCGTTGGTCTTAGCGAAATCAGCTATAACCTTTGCAGGCGCTACCGCATCCTCCTCCGATACAGCAAGAGCTGTAGGTCCGTGCAGAACCTCATCAAGTCCCTCAAGACCTGCGTCTTCAACTGCACGCTTAAGGATCTTATTCTTGATAACAAAATATTTAACATTAGCTTCACGGAGCTTGTTACGAAGCTCTGTATCTTCTGCAACATTCAAGCCTCTGTAGTCAACCAGAACACCGGTCTGAGCCTTCTTTATAAGCTCAGCAGCCTCTGCTACCTGTGCCTGCTTAACTTCCAATGTTTTAGCGTTTGGCATAAATGTTTCACCTCCTATGAAATTTTTTTATGCCTTCAATAAATAAAGGCTCTTCGCCGTAGACGCAAAGAGCCATAAAATTCAAGTGAATTTAATACCTCGGTGGGACTTACGGATCTCTCCTGCCGACTGTCTACGGTCTGTCAACTTTTATATTATATCATAAAATGAAAAAGTTGTCAAGTATTAATTTAATTTTTTTCAATCGAAAACTTGATCAAAAACAACCGCTACTGTTTCCAGGGATCCTGCGCGGAGTTTTTTCGCTGATCGCGCGTTTAAGCGAACGCCGCGTACTCAATGTACGCAAGCGAGCACAAATGTTTGATACGGAAAACAACCGCTACTGTTTCCGGGGATCCTGCGCGGAGTTTTTTCACTGATCGCGCGTTTAAGCGAACGCCGCATACTCAATGTATGCACGCCAGCGCAAATGTTTGATACGGAAAAGAACCGCTACTGTTTCCGGGGATCCTGCGCGGAGTTTTTTCGCTGATCGCGCGTTTAAGCGAACGCCGCGTACTCAATGTACGCAAGCGAGCGCAAACGTGTGAGATGCGGAAAAAGAACCGCAGGATCAGCTAAGCTTTGCCTGATTGATCTTGATTCCCGGTCCCATTGTTGAAGCTATAACAACACTTCTGAGATACTGACCCTTAGCAGCTGACGGCTTAGCCTTTATGATAGCTCCGATGAGAGCATTGAAGTTTTCGGAAAGCTTAGCGTCGCCGAAAGAAACCTTACCGATGGGGCAGTGAATGATATTAGTCTTGTCGAGTCTGTACTCGATCTTACCTGCTTTAATTTCCTTAACAGCCTTAGCAACGTCCATTGTAACTGTGCCAGCCTTTGGTGACGGCATAAGTCCCTTAGGACCGAGTACCTTACCAAGACGACCAACAACACCCATCATATCGGGAGTAGCAACAACAACGTCAAAATCAAACCAGTTTTCGCCCTGGATCTTCTGAACAAGCTCCATCTCGCCAACGTAATCTGCGCCAGCCTCCTTAGCCTCTTCAGCCTTAGCGCCCTTAGCGAACACGAGAACTCTTACGCTCTTACCTGTTCCGTGCGGAAGAACGATAGCGCCTCTTACCTGCTGATCTGCATGTCTTGAGTCAACACCAAGCTTTATATGAGCTTCAACTGTCTCGTCAAACTTAGCCTTAGCTGTCTGTGTAACAAGCTTCATAGCTTCTTCTGTATCATAGAGCTTTGCTCTGTCTACAAGCTTAACACTGTCCTTGTATTTCTTACCTCTGAACATTTTTAAATCCTCCTTCGTGGTTATACGAGAATAACTCTCTCCCACTGTATTCTAATTAGATGAGTTGCAATTAGTCGCCTACGATAACGCCCATGCTTCTGCATGTGCCTGCGATCATGCTCATAGCTGCCTCAAGTGATGCAGCGTTCAAGTCAGGCATCTTAGTCTCAGCGATCTGCTGAAGATCTGCCTTTGAGATAGTTGCTACCTTTGTCTTGTTAGGTACGCCTGAACCGCTCTGGATCTTACAAGCCTTCTTGATAAGAACTGCTGCCGGCGGTGTCTTTGTGATGAATGAGAACGAACGGTCTGCATATACGGTGATAACAACCGGGATTATAAGACCTGCGTCCTTTGCTGTCTTCTCGTTAAATTCCTTTGTGAACTGCATGATGTTTACACCGTGCTGTCCCAAAGCCGGACCTACCGGCGGTGCCGGTGTAGCCTTGCCTGCCGGAATCTGTAATTTAATATAACCTGCTACCTTCTGTGCCATTACGGCCACCTCCTTAAATATTCACAGCGCCTTTGCGCTATATGTGGTAATTGCGGACATTAAACTGCCCTCCCACTGTTACCAGAGGGATACGAATGTATTCTACATTCAATATTATACGGGGCGCTGCCCCGGATAAAGCTTATTAATCTACCGCGCTGACCTGTGAGTAATTTATCTCCACAGATGTTTCGCGGCCGAACATTGAAACGGTCACCCACAGTGTACCTGTTTCGCTGTCTATCTTCTCGATATTGCCTGAAAAACCTTCCATAGGTCCCGACTTGATCTCTACAAGATCTCCGACCTTAAAGTCTATCTCTGCATGGCGAACAGTGTCAACGCCCATCTTTTCCACCTCAGCATCTGAGAGCGGAACCGGCTTTGAGCCGGGACCGACAAATCCGGTAACGCCGCGCGTATTACGCACAACATACCAGCTTTCGTCCGTCATCACCATCTTGATGACTACATAGCCGGGGAATATCTTGCGCTGCACGATCTTTTCCTTTTCGCCGCGCTTTTCTATGACGTCCTCCATTGGGACTTTGACGTCCATGATGAGATCCTCAAGTCCGCGGTTTTCGACAGTTTTTTCTATGCTTTCCTTTACCTTGTTTTCATAGCCTGAATACGTATGCGCTACATACCATTTTGCTTCTTCAGCCATCTTAACCGCTCCTTTCGACAAATTTTTCCGATTTTATTTACAGTATATTCGTCACCAAGGAGAAGAGCCATGAAAATGCAATATCAAACACGAACAGGAATATTCCCACAATTATTATGAAAGAAATGATCACGAACGTGTTGTGCTTGAGCTGTTCCTTAGTAGGCCATGTTACCTTTTTCAGCTCTGATTTGGTATCCTTGAAATATTTCTTCATTCTTGCGAAGAAAGGCTTTTTCTTTGTTTTCGTGCTTATATTCGCATCAGCCATACCTACACATCCTTATCTAATATAATTTAACTTGTCCTATCCTTGCGGATTACTTTGTTTCCTTGTGCAAAGTATGCTTTCTGCAGAACTTGCAGTACTTGTTCATTTCAAGTCTTTCCGGATTATTCTTCTTGTTCTTCATTGTGTTATAATTTCTCTGCTTGCATTCCTGACAAGCCAATGTTATCTTTACTCTCATCGTAATAACCTCCGTTATATTAAATTTACTTGACCTCGCAAGGCAGCGCCTTGCAGACAGGCATTTAAATAATTGCGAAACTCATCCTGATTCTGCAACTAATATATCAAAGGGTCCTTTTAAATAGTACGCAAAAAAAAAGAACCTCTTCTTAATCACAAACATTTTACCATACTCCCCCCGGCTTGTCAAGTCTTTTTTTATATTTTTGTCGTTTTTTTTCCGAAATATACATTACAGCTCAATTTATTTCGCCAAACGGTGTACACAAGCAATATATTCTGCATTCAAAAAATATTTTATATTAGTTTATAAAAAGTTTATACTTTTATTAAATTATTTTTATCGGCGTAGGCTACAATGTACTTGTAAGTCGGAAGCTTACATTCTCCGGCCGCCGGGCACGGAACGCAGACCGTGCCCCTTGGCGGCTATTCCGCACAAGGCTTCCGGCGTTTAAATAAATCTACATTATATAAAGAGAGGATGATTATTATGAAAAAGACAAAAAATATCGCTATAATCTGCGCGGTCACAGGAGCATGTGTTCTGACAACAGCCGCTTTTGCAAGCTATCAGACAGCTAACGGCTATGACACTCTTAAGAAATCGATACTTAACACTATCGATTATACAAACTGCACGGTAACCGCCAACGCTAAGATGGACCTTGACGGCACTGATCTTATGAACGCATCGATTATCCACAAGCTTGATGTCGGCAACAAAATGTACTATACAAAATCCACAGAGTCAGGCACAGTAGCAAGCGAATCGACCAACGAGCAATATGATGCAAACGGCTTCCACTACTACTCTGACCCTGACGGATACTTTGTGAAATACTCAACATACGGTGATTTCCGTAACAATCTCTGGAATATCGACAGCTCAGGCAGAAAAACAGCAGATAAAGTAATAAAATTCATGGAAGTTGCGGCTGATACCGTTGTGGGCGATCTCCGAAACAACTTTGTATGCACAGAGGACACTGACGACCACGCATCATACAGTATAACACTTGATTCAGTCCAGATACCTGAGATAGTGAACGCCGGACTCAGCATGGTATTCTCAATGTCTAACAACGAAACATATACGGTATATGAGAACGGCGAGTCAGTTGAGTACAGCTACACTGAGGATGATCTGCAGTATTATGTTGCAAAGCTCGGAAACGATCCGGTTGTGGACACTCTGAACCTTAATTATTCAGTAAATAAAGACGGAACCTTCCGTGACGGTGATCTGAAAGTAGTTTTCAAGGGCACTGACAGCAGCGGCGCAAGCCACAGCATGACATTCAACGTTGATCTTGCCATATCGGATATAGGCGCAACAACTATTACTCCTGTTGAGGAAACAGGCGCTGCAATAAAGACCTATGACGATGAGGGCAACCTGATAGACGTTAAATAATAACTCTGCCCCGCCGGTAACGGAGAAGCCGGCAAAGCTATCAAAGGAGGATGAAGCTTAATGATAAAAATAACCGATCTTACAAAAATATACAGTAACAAGCGTGGTATAAGAAACATCTCGCTTACAATAAAGACAGGCGAGATACTCGGTCTGCTGGGGCCTAACGGCTCCGGCAAGACCACAATAATGAAGTCGATGCTGTCGCTCATAGCGGAGGACAGCGGAACGATTGAGGTAGACGGCAAGCGGCTCCATGATAACTATGAGGATATAATGTCGCGTACAGGCGCGCTTATAGAGACACCGGGTATACACAAGGATCTTTCAGCATATGACAACCTGAGACTCGCGGCGCGCTGTAAAGATGATATAAATGATATTGACCGCGTTCTGAAGGTAGTACATCTTGAGCAATACAAAAATGACAAAGCCGGACGCTTTTCACTCGGAATGAAACAGCGTTTGGGTCTTGCGGCAGCATTTCTCGGCAGTCCTGAAATAATAATACTTGACGAGCCGGTAAACGGACTTGACATAGAGGGCGTTGTAGAAATACGAGAGTACATCAAAAAACTTAACAGAGAGCAAAACACAACATTCGTAATTTCCAGCCATATTGCATCGGAGATAGAAAAGCTCAGCACATCAACCGCCGTTATATATGACGGCGAGCTGATATCTCACGACAGCACACAGCACATAATGTCGCTTTACCCCTCCATGGAGGATTACTTCCTTGAAAAGGTGCATGAAAGGAGGGGCTCAATATGAATAACTTTATGTTCGCACTGAATAAAGAGCTTTTTAAGCTGATACACAAGAAAAAATATATAATTCTGACTGTTATCGGCGCTCTTGTAAGCCTTGCGCGCTGGGGCGGCTCCGCGCTTGTAGCTAAGCTTTCCCATGGTTATTTAACAATTAATGCAAATATAGGACTTGAGATGCTGCCGTTTGCAGTAGAGATACTTGTTCCTATTATAATCTTCATTGCAGTAAGCGATCTTTTTACTCATGAATATTCATCGGATACGCTCAAAATGAGTCTTTTACAGCCTGTAACACGTTTTAAGCTGCTTACTGCCAAGGCAGCCGCTGCGCTGATACTCGGAGCAGCCGTGCTTATAATAATGTATTTTGTAAACATGGCTATCCAGCTGTTTACAGGTGGAAACACAAACAATCTGCTTGCGGCATTCGCGGCATATATGATCGATATAATTCCGCTTATAGGTATCGCTTTTTTGGGAGTTTTAATTAACGTATGTCTTAAGGGATCTACCTCAGCCACACTGCTTTCACTCGCAGTATACGGGGTAATGAAGTACATGGGATTATATGTTGCAGGATCAGCATCGTTCCTGTTCACAGCAAGCGCAAAGCTGCATCTTATGCTGCTTGGCCAGACGCTGCCTCTTAATGTTCTGATGTATAAATTCGGGATTCTTGCAGGAAGCATCTTGATTTTGTATTCATTATCGTATATAATATTTGAAAGAAAAAACATCTGACAGGAATGATGCCAAATGAAGCTGAGACAAAAATTCAGTTTTTATAATTTCATACTGATAGCAGCGCCTATATTGCTTATAGGCGTTCTTTCAGTATTATTTATAGTAGTTTTTATACTGAAATTCCCCGTTGAGGAAATGCAGATTACTCGAACTTCGCTGATAAATCCTCTTGTGCTGACCAAAGCCGCCGCTAATTTTTTTACAAACAACCCGACGGCTATAACATATATATTTATATGGGCAGTGATGTGCATAATCATATGCGTTATAACAAACACAATAATAACCGGCAGGATAGTATCAACGCTTGAGCATTCTATACACGCTTTGCGCAGCAATGTTGATACGATCCGCGATGGAAATCTTAACTTTGAGGTCATGGGCAGTGATATTGATGAGATAGATGATCTTTGCGAGGGCTTTGACTCAATGCGCCGCGCGCTTATAATCTCGCGCGACCACGAAAATCAGCTCAAACATGAACGAAATATGCTGATAGCTGACATATCGCACGATCTCAAAACGCCTATAACCTCTATAAAGGGATATATAGACGGTATAAACGATGGCATTGCAGACACGCCTGAAAAGCTATCAAAATATCTTAACACAATAAAATCAAAAGCAGAGCTTATAGACGAGCTTGTATCTAATCTTTCTATGTTCGCAAAATTAGAGGTTTCATCTCTTGAATTTAATATGACAACAGGCGATCTGCGCGAGCTGGTCTTTGATGTGATCGACAGCTTCAGGCTCGATTTTGAACACAATGGGATACAGCTTGAATCAGAGCTTGGGAACGAGCCGCTTTATGTCAATATTGACGGCGAGAAAATGAGGCGGGTATTTAATAATCTTTTTGACAATGCGTTAAAATACAGACTGCCTGAGAGCAAAACAGTAAAGGTAAAAGGCTTCCTTGATGACGGAAATGCGTATATCGTTATAGAGGACGACGGCATGGGAATAGCTCCTAAGGAAATAGACTTAGTATACGACAGCTTTTACAGGGCTGATAATTCAAGAAGCTCCCATATAAAAGGCAACGGCCTGGGACTTGGCATAGCAAAAAAAATAACAGAAAAGCACCGCGGCAGACTGTGGTTGCGCAGCGAGGGACTGAACAAGGGGACAACAGCGACAGTATGTATTCCTATAGCAACACATGGAGGGGATCACGATGAAAAAAATACTAATAATTGAAGATGACAAGGAAATCGCAGAGCTTGAGCGCGACTATCTTATGATAAACGGCTTTGAGTGTGATATTGAGACCTGGGGCAGCACAGGACTTGAAACGGCGCTCAAGGGTGAATACGACCTGTTCATAATAGACGTTATGCTCCCGGGCATGGACGGATTTGAGATAATAACAAGGATAAGACAAAAGCTGCAAACCCCTGTTATATTCCTTTCTGCGCGTGGAGACGACATTGATAAGATACGCGGTCTCGGTCTCGGCGCTGACGACTATATGACAAAGCCGTTCAGTCCGAACGAGCTTGTCGCGCGCGTAAAAGCTCATATAGCGCGGCACGAAGCTCTCACAACACCCCAGCAAAAGGTGATAACTGTGAGCTCGCTTACTATTGATCCAGACGCGCGCGCTGTTACGCTTGCCGGAAACAGCATACCCATGACCGCCAAGGAATTTGACCTGCTGTATTTCCTCGCTTCAAATCCTAACAGAGCCTTTTCAAAGGAGCACCTGTTCGACAGGATATGGGGCATGGACGCCATGGGCGATGTTTCTACAGTTGCCGTGCATATACAGCGCATACGAGAAAAAATATCACACACAGGCGAAAAATTCATTGAGACCGTATGGGGTGTAGGCTATAAATTTGTAAAATAAGTAAGAGGACAGAAAGCGTTATACGCCGACTGTCCTCTTGTTTTGATCTCATACCAAAACGTGACCTTTATAGCATTTATTAATTTTTATAAATAAGCGCTATCACGATCGCTATCATCAGCAGCACCATTACAACGCCCAGCGCTATTACAAGTATCCAAAGACCTCTGTTTTCATTTTTCTTCACTATCCTCTACCTCCGCATCAGCTCAAAAGCTGAAAATCCCCATATCCTTTAATATCTTTTCCGCCTCACCGGCAAGATACAGAGATCCGCAGATACATACGAGCGCGCTGCCGCGATATTCAATGGCTATATTCAGCGCTGTTGAAATATCCGGCTCGGCTATGCAGCGCACACCGGCATTGTCGCAGACGCGCTTTATCTCTCCGCATTCAAGCGAACGCTCCATATCAAGCTCAGTAGCGATCACAAGCTCCGCGACAGGCGCTATTGTATGGATGCAAAGCTCATAGGACTTATCATGCATCATTGCCATTACCAATATTATTTTTCTATTTTCCCCTGCAAGCGACTCCTTTAGCGCCCTTATGCCGTCAATATTATGCCCTCCGTCGATAACAATATCGGGTGAAACAAATTCATAACGCGCTTTCCATGATGTGTTTCTCAGTCCGTCTATAAGCGTTTGCTCGCTAATAATATATCCCCTGCGCCGCAAAGCCCTGACAAGCTCTATAACCACCGACGCATTCTCCGCCTGATACGCTCCCTTAAGCGAGAGATGATAGCCCCAGGTTTTATAAATAACGCTGCCCGGTTTTCTTTCTGCCTTTTCACAAATCACAAGCTCCGCTCCTGCTTTTTCGGCAGCCTCCTTTATTATACCGCTCACCCTGTCATTAGGCGCAGAAATAACGACTGAGCCGCTCTTGATTATACCGCATTTTTCTTTGGCTATCTCCTCTATCGTACTACCGAGATACTGCATGTGGTCCATGCCTATAGATGTTATAACAGCAGCCTCAGGAGCCGGTATTATATTGGTGGCGTCGAGCCTGCCGCCCATACCTGTTTCGAGCACCACTACATCGCATTCGTTATCGGCAAAATATTTCATAGCGACTGCTGTTATAAAAGCAAATTCAGAAACGCCAGCTCCGCTCTCCTCCATAATATCCGCTGCCTCGGTCACATACTCCGCAAGAATATCATCGCCTATCATATTTCCGTCTATGCGTATCCGCTCATTGAATATCTCTATATACGGAGAGGTGAATAATCCGGTCTTATATCCGGCGCGTCTTAGCACCTCTGCCGTCATTGCGCATACTGAGCCCTTACCATTCGTGCCCGCCACATGAATGAATTTCAGCCTGTTCTGCGGATCGCCCATGCTGCTGAGCAGAATGCCCAGATTCTCATTGCCAAGCGGACGCACGAACCGCGGTATGGAATGTATATAATCTATAGCCTCATTATAATTCATATATTGTCACCTCCATGAACTATATCCAGGATATATTTGAAATTGTTTTATCTTTTAAATAAAGGGGCATCTAAAAGTCTCCGTCTTTAAGATACCCCTTGTTATTATTCCTGTAAGTTTATAAATATATCAGCTGAGCTGTTCCATTGACCTTATATTTTCAATGACTTTCTCAAGCATGCTCTTATATTTTTCACCCTTTGCGCGCTCCTCATCAACTACCTTCTGCGGAGCCTTTGCCACAAAGCCGGCATTATTGAGCTTGCCCTCTACACGCTTTATCTCTCCCTCAAGCTTTTTCTTTTCCGCATTGAGTCTTGCAAGCTCCTTGTCCTTATCAACAAGCTCGCTCATTGGCAGATAGATCTCAGCGTCTGCCACAACTATATTCACAGCATTTGCAGGTATGTCTCTCTTGTCAGCCCTTACCTCCACTTCACTTGCGGACGCAAGCTTTTCAAAGAATGCCACACCCTTTTCAAATATCTCCGGCTTAGGCGTTACTATTATCGTTTTCGCCTTCTTTGACGGCGGAACGTTCATTTCTGCGCGTCTGTTGCGGACAGCGGAAATAGCATCCATGATAAGCGTCATAGCCTTTTCCTCCTCCTCAAATACGAGCTCCTCGCTGTATTCAGGGAAATGGCTTATTACTATGCTCTCGCCCTCATGAGGCAGATGCAGCCATATTTCTTCGGTTATAAACGGCATGAACGGATGCAGCAGCTGCATTGTGTGTGACAGCACATATGTGAGAACATACTGTGCTGCCTTTCCTGTTGGATTTTCCTTATCGAACAGTCTCGGCTTTACAAGCTCTATATACCAATCGCAGAAGCACTCCCATATGAAATCATAAAGATTTGAAAGCGCAACGCCCAGCTCGAACTTATCAAGATTATCTGTCACTATGCGAACTATCTTATTATAGCGTGAAAGTATCCATTTATCCTCAAGCTGAAGCTCAGACATATCAGGCAGCTTGTTTTCTGTTATCTCAAGATTCATCATAGTAAATCTTGACGCATTCCATATCTTATTCGCAAAGTTTCTTCCGGCTTCTACTCTTTCTATATAGAAACGCATATCGTTTCCGGGCGCGTTGCCTGTTGCAAGAGTGAATCTGAGCGCGTCTGCGCCATACTGCTCTATTATCTTCAGAGGATCGATTCCATTTCCGAGAGACTTCGACATTTTGCGTCCCTGAGAATCACGTACGAGTCCGTGCAGGAACACATGGTCGAACGGTTTCTTTCCTGTATGCTCAAGTCCTGAGAAGATCATTCTCGCTACCCAGAAGAATATAATATCATAGCCTGTAACAAGCACGCTTGTAGGATAGAAATACTCGAGCTCCTCTGTTTTCTCAGGCCAGCCAAGAGTTGAGAACGGCCAGAGAGCTGATGAGAACCAGGTGTCGAGTACATCCTCGTCCTGATGAACACTGCCTCCGCACTCCGGACATACCTCTATATTCTCCTTTGAGACTGTTGTATGACCGCACTTATCACAGTAGAACGCGGGTATTCTATGTCCCCACCAGAGCTGACGTGAAATACACCAGTCGAACACGCCCTCCATCCAGTTCATATACGTCTTGGAGAAACGCTCCGGAACAAACTTTATATCACCGTTCTTTACTACATCTATCGCAGGCTCTGCAAGCGGCTTCATCTTTACGAACCACTGCTTTGAGATTATCGGCTCTACTGTAGTTCCGCATCTATAACACTGCCCTACATTGTGCGAATGCGGCTCCGTCTTTACAAGCAATCCCATAGCGTCAAGATCCTCTAGCATCTTTTTGCGGCACTCGTAACGATCCATGCCCTCGTACTTTCCGG
The DNA here is from genome assembly GCA_944391225.1 of uncultured Clostridia bacterium. Lineage (GTDB taxonomy): Bacteria > Bacillota > Clostridia > UBA1381 > UBA1381 > Ornithomonoglobus. The sequence goes on along the minus strand of CALXSS010000002.1, from coordinate 31,628 downwards.
CATAACTGTTCATTGTAGCATCATCATTGAGTACCTTTATACGCTCAAGATCATGGCGCAGACCTACCTCAAAGTCGTTAGGATCATGCGCAGGTGTGATCTTTACGCAGCCTGTACCAAACTCCTTGTCAACATACTCATCAGCTATTACTGGTATTTCTCGGTCTGTAAGCGGCAGAAGGAGCGTCTTGCCTATAATGCCCTTATATCTTTCATCCTCAGGATTTACCGCAACGGCAGTATCTCCGAAAAGTGTTTCCGGTCTTGTTGTGGCGATTATAACATACTCGTCACTGTCTTTTACAGGATACTTTATATGCCAGAAATTACCTTCATGTTCAACGTGCTCTACCTCGGCATCTGAAAGAGCTGTTATACACTTAGGACACCAGTTGATTATCCTTGCTCCCTGATATATAAGCCCCTTGTTATAAAGATTTACGAACACTTCACGAACAGCCTTTGAGCAGCCCTCATCCATTGTAAAGCGCTCCCTGTCCCAGTCGCAGGAGGAGCCGATCTTTTTAAGCTGATTTATTATACGGCTGCCAAACTTCTCTTTCCACGCCCATACGCGCTCAAGAAACTTTTCTCTGCCAAGGTCATAGCGCGTTAAGCCCTCATTTTCACGCATATCCTCCTCAACCTTTATCTGAGTAGCTATTCCGGCATGATCCGTTCCAGGCACCCACAGTGTTTCATAGCCCTGCATGCGCTTATATCTTATTAGTATATCCTGCAATGTTTCATCAAGAGCATGTCCCATATGCAGCTGTCCTGTTACATTCGGGGGCGGTATTACTATAGTAAACGGCTTTTTATCCTTGTTTACCTCAGCATGGAAATAGCCCTTTGTTACCCATTCATTATAAAGCTTATCCTCAAATGACTGAGGATCATAATTCTTTGCTATATTTTTAGCGTCTTCCATATCTCTTGTTTCCTTCCTCTATATCACAGCCCATATAAAGGGCGGTATTTTTTATTTCATAAATATCAGAACTATTATAAACAGCGCCGCCGAACACGCCAGCGCGGCAATTTTGATTTTCAGCAGCAGTGCCTCTGACGGATCCTGTTTTTTTAAGATCCTCTCTGCAAAGAACCGCGCCCTGTAGCTCACAAACAGCAAAATAGCGCAGACAGCAAGACATATTATTTTAGTGAGCATCTTTTCTGTGTCCTTTCATTTATAGTGAGGCTGTGTCAAAACCACAGTCTAATTTATATTATCTCATTTTTGAATATATTTGTCAAGACCTTTTTGGCGGTTGTTTTGCCATATACCGCAAAAATCTCATGTTTTTTTGTGTCGAACTGTTTTTAGAATATTTTTACCCGGCGCATCATAGACTAATTAATGAAAATCAAACTAAGGAGGATATATACTCATATGGACAACACAAACAATCAAGCGCAGGTCAGCGGCGTTATCGCCGATGAATTTGTATTCAATCACGAGATCTACGCAGAGAAATTCTATACCTTTACACTCAGCATACCACGTCTAAGCGGTACTGACGATGCTGTGCGCGTTATGGTCTCAGAAAGACTTCTTGCCGGCGAAAGCTTCAGCATAGGCGACACAGTCGACATTGACGGACAATTCAGATCCTACAACAATTACGAGCCAAGCGGAGACAACCGGCTTGTTCTTACCATATTCGCAAAAGACATCAAAAAAAGCAGCGGAGAACGCCTGCATAATCCTAACACACTTTATCTTAACGGATTTATATGCAAAGCTCCTGTTTACCGCACAACGCCGTTTGGCAGAGAAATAACCGATCTACTGATAGCCGTAAACAGAAGCTACAACAAATCTGATTACATACCCGTAATAGCCTGGGGCAGAAATGCGAGGTATGCAAAGACCCTGAGCGTCGGAGACAATGTCAAGGTGTGGGGACGCATACAGTCCAGAAATTATCAGAAACGGCTAAGCGATGATGAGGTCATCACAAAAACCGCATATGAAGTATCTGTAAACAGAATGGAGCTTGTTGAGAAGAACGCTCCGGAATCCCCCTCCGAAGGATCACACGAGGACGCCGTATCAACTCATGAAAACCATACTGTGATATAAACATAAAAAAAGCATAATACCGCTGCTCTGATCAATGTCAGAAGCTGCGATATTATGCCTTTTTATTTATATATTTTCAGGATCCGGCTCGCCGAATACAGGCAGTCCGTTTTCATCATAGGTGAACTTCTTTGCTCTTGCGTGCCTGTTGGGATCATCAAGAGGATCACCTTCGATCTCCTTATAATTACGGCAATGATATATAAGCACATCATCATCGCCGTCAGTTGTAAAGCTGTTGTGACCGGGACCATACTGACCATTCTTTTCAGAAGTCCTAAACACCGGCTCAGAGCTTTTATGCCATGACGAAACATCAAGAAGATCTGCTCCCTGCTCTGCCCAGAGCATACCCATGCAGTATCTCCAGCCTGTATCCGAAGCTGAATATGTAAGTATAATCTTACCATTTCTTTGCAGCACTGCTGGTCCTTCATTCACCTTGAAGCCTTGCTTTTCCCATTCATACTCCGGCTTTGATATACACACAGGCTCGCTTTCCAAAGTGCACGGATCCTTCATTTTAGCTATGAATATGACCGAGCCTATCTCATCCTCTATTTTCTGCGCCCATGTCGCATACTGCACGCCATTCACAAAAAATACTGTCATATCAAGCGCAAAGCTGTCATATCCGACATCTATCCTGCCAAGCTCTTTCCATTCATCTACCATCGGATCCCCGCTGCATTCGAGCACATACGGGCGTATCCTCCAAATATCCTCGGCATCGCCGGCAGTAAAATATATGTACCACTTGTTATTGAAATAATGTATCTCCGGCGCCCATATCTGTGCGCCCATAGGTCCGGATTTATGCTTTTTCCAGACGATCTTTGCGTTTGCAAATGTCAATTCATTCAGTGACTTTGCAGAGCGCAGCTCAATATAATCATATCCCGGTACAGTTCCCGTAAAATAATACATGTCCCCATGCTTTAAAACATGCGGATCTGCTCTCTGATATACAAGCGGGTTTCTATATTGCAATTCCTTATCCATATTATACCACTCTCCATACAGTATGATTTTCATTTATCCGGCGGCTCAATCCGCGCTTATAGCATAATACCACTATCACCAGCTTTTTTCAACCCTTTTTTTTAATATAATCGTTTTTTTATTATTTTTGGTGAAATATAATGATACCGCGCTCTTATATACTGAAAACTGTATTCGATTTATACATTCACAATAAATATATCCTCGTCGCCGCTGACATTTTTATACACAAAAAGAGCGGCGCTCTAATTACCGCTCCATTTTGAGTTTCTGCATTCCTCAATACATTTCATTGAGATGCTGCCTGCCGGCATAGTCAATAGTATAATTATCCTTATATATCAGTTCAGACACTGTCACAAGCTCATAGCTTTCTGAAAGCTTTTCTATTATTTGCGGCAAGACTTCCGCCGTATGCGCTGTTCCGTTATGCAGCAGTATAATATCTCCGCTGCTTGCCTTTGAGATCACTCTGTTATATATCTCCTCAGCAGATGCGTCGTTATAGTCTATCCCATCCACAGACCATTGTATGTATTTTCTGCCGCTCTGCTCCACCGTACGCACCACAGTATCGTTATACGCTCCTGACGGCGCCCTCATAAGCTCCGGTCTTTTGCCTGTAACGCGCATTACCGCAGCCTCTGCTTTTTCTATGTCCCTTATTATTTCATCAGATGACATCTTTGTATAATCATCGTGATTATATGAATGAGTGCCTATCTCAAAACCGTTTCTGTACAGCTTGTTCAGAGATGAAGAATACTGTTCTGCCCATTTCCCCGTTACAAAAAAGGTGGCTTTGCATTTTTTTGAAACAAGCGTTTTTATTATGCTGTCAATATCATCGTCATTCCATGCGCTGTCAAATGTAAGGGCTATTTTATTGTCCCCTCTTTCTACACTGTATATTGGCACTTCTCTGCCCCCGGTGAGGAATGTGACAACTGTTTTGCCAGATGTTAGACATATTAGCGGTATAGCGACAGCAATAGCCGCCGCAAACAATAAATACTTTATCCTAATAACATAAAAACGCATAAAATTACCTCCGATTTTTTTCTGCGGTGTTTATACACCTTGTTTGTACAAAGCTGTTGCAAAACTCAACGCGTTTGCTACAGCCCTGGGGGCTTTAGAAAAATAGTGCAGAACGGACGAAACGAAGGGGCGCAGCCCCCTTGCCCGAAGGCGTACGGTGGTACGTCGAGCGGTGAGTTTCGTTCGTAACATAAAGCGATTTTAATACTGAAATTTTCATTTATGAAAATTTCCACCTTAAAACTGATAGCAGTGATCCATAAAAATGGCTTACCTGCCTTGTTATTTTCGCTTTATGTGGTCTGTGCATTTTGCTGCAGCCCTGTTCTCGTTAGTAATTTTATGCGTTTTATATTTAATTTATCACAAAAACTGTCCGACTGTTTTCGACATCAGAGCAGCCATGTAGGCATAGTATCTCTTTTCTTCGGCTTTTGGCTTTTGATCTCAGGCTCCTTATCCACAGTATGATCCTTTTGCTTTTCTTCATTGTTTTCCGTATCATGAGGCTTTGACTGTTTTTTTCTATATGGCACAGCTACGCTATTTTCTCCGCGCATCATATACTGCGCCGCCTTTTTGCCTCCGTTCAGATAACGAATACATTCCGCCTCAGCCTCAGCTGTTTCGACCGGCACGCTTCTAAATCTATCCTTAAAAAGCTTTCCGTCACATTCATTCTCTCTGTTATATGTCCTTGCAAATGATATTATTACAGGCTTCATATCAGCAGCTATGCCATTCTCACTCTCTTTAAGAAGTATATGAACACTATCGTCATAAAAACGCACCCCTTTCATACGCTCCCCAAACTGTCCGGTCAAAATTTCTCTAAACACATCGTTATAATGCTTTTTCTTAAAAACTTCTTTGTTTGTTCTGAGTATTACAGCATATATACCGGAGCTGCTTTTTTCTCTCGCTTTCCTTGCCATTCTGATCCCTCCCCAATCAATATTCATATCACTGCCTTTAATTTCATGTCGCCTGCATACCTCTATATAAGTATATCATAAATTACTGCGGGACACAAAACATTTTTTCTTAAAAGGTCGTGCGAATGTTATAATTTCAGCGTTTTGCACATATCCATGTACAAATAACTGTGCGTAAAGACCACAGCTCAAGCGACATAGTTGATAACACAGGAGGGATACATATGGAATATCACGAAATAACCGCAGAATCGGCGGCGCACATGCTTAAAACAGATATCCATAGCGGGCTTGATGAGCGAGAGGCAAGTCACAGGCTGCTTGAATACGGTAAAAACAGGATCAAAGACAAAAAGAAAAAATCCTTTATAAAGCGCTTTGCCGGACAGTTCAATGATTTTATGATAATTATTCTCCTTGGCGCAGCAGCGGTATCATATATAACCTCGCTTATGGCAGGAGACGCAGATATTACTGAATCGCTTATCATACTCGCAATTGTAACTATGAACGCTCTTTTAGGCGTGATACAGGAGATGCGCGCAGAGCACTCACTCGAGGCTCTTAAAAAGCTTTCCTCACCGCATTCGCTTGTAATTCGCAGTGGAAAGGAATATAAGATCAATTCGGAGGAAATAGTTCCCGGGGACGTTATTCGTCTAAAGGCAGGAGATATGGTCTGCGCCGACTGCCGTCTTATATCCTCAGAACAGCTCGCTGCTGACGAGTCCTCCCTGACCGGCGAGGCTCACCCCGTCACAAAGGACGCCGACATACTGCTTGACTCACTTACCGCTGTCGGAGACATGAAAAATATGGTCATGGCATCGACTCACATTACAGGCGGCAGCGCATACGCGCTGGTGGTGCGCACAGGAATGGATACAGAGGTAGGAAAAATAGCTTCGCTGCTGATAGATGCTGAGCCAGCCCCGACACCTTTGCAGAAACGGCTCGCAGATACAGGCAAAGCTCTTGGCGTCACGGCTCTTTTTATTTGCGGCATAATATTTATAATAGGCATGATAAAGCATATACCGCCCTTTGAGATGTTCATGACATCAGTATCACTTGCAGTCGCGGCAATTCCAGAGGGTCTGCCGGCAATAGTCACTATAATGCTCGCGCTCGGCATAATGCGCATGTCTAAGCACAACGCCATAATACGCAATCTGCCGTCAGTTGAAACACTCGGCTGCGCAACAGTTATATGCTCTGACAAAACAGGAACGCTTACTCAAAACAAAATGAAAACCGCTGACATCAGAACTCGTGATGACAGACTTCTTTTTGAGCTTTGCTCCCTTTGTTCGGATACCGGAGAATATGTCAACCCCACCGATGCGGCAATTACAGATGCGGCAAAAAAACGCGGTCTCAGCTTTGACGAGTACAAAAAAATATATCCGCGCATCGCTTCTGTGCCGTTTGATTCAGCAAGAAAGCGAATGACAGTGCTCTGCTCAGGCAAAGACGGCAATAGAACCATCGTAAAGGGCGCTCTTGAGTTCGTGCTGCCGCTGTGCAGCTCGTACTGGAACGGCACGCGCGCCGTTCCGCTTACAAAACAGCTTAAGGATAAGATTCTTGCGGCAAACGAGCAGATGACTGACAGCGCTCTGCGCGTTATAGCCTGCGCTTTCCGCACAGATAAAAGCTCGAGAGAGATACGCGAATACGACCTTACATATACCGGTCTTATAGGCATATCAGACCCTCCGCGCCCTGAGGCAGAGGAAGCCGTCAAGCTTTGCCGCTCCGCCGGCATACGGACTATAATGATAACAGGCGACCATGCAAACACCGCTCTTGCTATAGCTCGCATGACAGGTATAACTAACAGTCACGGCAGAGCCGTTACCGGAGCAGAGCTTGACGCGATGGATGACGATACGCTTTGCGGATGTGTTAAAGAAACAAACGTTTTCGCCCGCGTCACTCCTCACCACAAATCGCGGATAGTGCGCGCGCTGCAAAAAAACGGCGAGATAGTGGCGATGACAGGAGACGGAGTTAATGACGCACCCGCGCTCTCCGGCGCAGATATAGGGTGCAGCATGGGAATAACAGGAACTGATGTGGCTAAATCCGCCTCTGACATGATACTGACAGATGATAACTTCGCAACAATAGTCTACGCTGTCCGCGAGGGAAGAGCGATCTATGACAACATAAAGAAATCTGTAAAATTTCTGCTTTCAAGCAATATCGGCGAAATATTAACTGTCCTGTTCGGACTGATATTCGGCTATTCCTCCCCGCTTACCGCTATAGAGCTGCTCTGGGTCAATCTCGTAACAGATTCGTTCCCCGCTATCGCGCTCGGGCTTGATCCCGCTGCCGATGATATAATGACAAGAAAGCCTCTTGACCCCAAAAAGGGCATATTCTCAGGCGGATTATGGGCATCTATCGCATTTGAGGGGCTTATGATAGGCGCGCTCTCTCTGCTCGCTCACAGCGCAGGCCTGTACTTTACAGGCAGCACAGCAACGGCAAGGACAATGGCTTTCTTTGTGCTTAGCGTTTCACAGCTTGTTCACGCATTCAATATGCGCAGCGACGGCTCTGTTATCAAGGCCGGACTGCTGAAGAATAAATATCTCGCTGTATCCTTTATCCTCGGCACTGCTGCCCAGCTTGCCGTTATTATGTTCCCTCCGGCAGCAACTCTATTTAATGTTGTTCCGCTCAACGGATCATGCCTTGCAATATGCGCCATACTTTCACTGCTGCCGCTGATATTAGTGGAGTTACAAAAGGCTTTTACTGAAAAATTAAAGAAAAATAGGTCATAATTTACATTCAAAAGCCATATAATATTGATATGAGTTGTGCACTTTTAACATTCTGAAAATTTTTTTAAAAAAAGTGTTGACAAATCGCCTTCTCTTTGCTATAATTGTTTTTGTCGTTGAGAGATACAAGACATTCGGGAGTTTAGCTCAGCTGGGAGAGCATCTGCCTTACAAGCAGAGGGTCACAGGTTCGAGCCCTGTAACTCCCACCAAACTTGTGTCTCTCATGATACGGTCCGGTAGTTCAGTTGGTTAGAACGCTAGCCTGTCACGCTAGAGGTCGTGAGTTCGAGCCTCATCCGGATCGCCAAATGCTTCTGTAGCTCAGTCGGTAGAGCAAGGGACTGAAAATCCCTGTGTCGGCGGTTCGATTCCACCCGGAAGCACCATACGCGGGAGTGGCTCAGTGGTAGAGCGTCACCTTGCCAAGGTGAACGTCGCGAGTTCGAATCTCGTCTTCCGCTCCATCAACAAAAGACGCTTAAAAGCGTCTTTTGTTTTCAGACGGCGTCATAGCCAAGTGGTAAGGCAGAGGTCTGCAAAACCTTTATTCCCCGGTTCAAATCCGGGTGACGCCTCCAATAAAGTGCTGCGGCTTAAGGAAGTTAGGTCGTGGCACTTTTTTATTAATAAATTTTTATTATGACGGTGAGATAATATGAAACATGTAAAAAGACTATTCGTCACATTGATTATCATAATGATCGCTGCCGTCTTTGTGAACGCCAAAACGCGTTTTTTCAAAGACATAAGTAAAAATATTCCCTTTCTTGAGGAAAATTATCCTCAGATAGCGGATTATATATCAGAGCTTTCTGACGATGTAAATGAAGCAATATCGCATATCCCCACGCCCTCGGAGATGCTTGCAAAAATACGCAACACTGAGCTACCGATAGATCCTGATGATATAGCTTCCAATATATATTATTCGAGCGATACGATGCTCAACTTCTATCAGAAACAAAATATTTCTGTAGCAATAAACGAGAACAATGAGCTTGACGTATATGGTATATCAGACAGCGCTAACGATAAGTACCTTGTATACAGATTCCAGGACGAAAACGGAGAACTGATAAAGCAATACACAGGAGCCGCTGATTCAGAGGGAAAATTCAGAAAAATAATGGATATTCCCGACGGCACATATCAATTCGCACTCTTTACCGGCCCTGAGCAGTTCGGCGAATTTTCAAGTAAGGTCTATAATTACATTTATCTTGAACCTAACGAAACCGGCAGCTGGAGCGTTTCGCTCTCCCCTGTCTACGACCACAACGTAACTGAATACGAAAAAAATAAATCCATCAGCTCGGCGTTGAAAAACACATATGCAATATGCTCAGACGAAAGCAGTGTATCAGAGCTTGCCGCCTCCGTAACAGAGGGTTGTTCTACCGACTACGATAAAGCTCTTGCAATACACGACTGGATCTGTGATAATATATATTACGACAGCGACAGCATCTCGGGAGACTTCAACAACGCTCCATATGTGGCTTCAGACGTGCTCGCAGAAAAACGCGCCGTATGCCTTGGTTATGCCAACCTGTACGCGGCAATGTGCCGCTCGCTTTCCATTCCTTGCAATGTGGTTACAGGCTATGCGCTCGGAGTATTTGAAACGAGCGACAGCGAGTGGAACGACTCTAATATAAATACCACAGAGGCTAACCACGCATGGAACGAGGTATATCTCGACAGCAGATGGGTTATAGTAGACACCACATGGGATTCGGGCAACAAAATAAGAAACTCCCAGTGGGAAAACGAAGGTGAAACCTCTCACCTGTATTTCGACGCTAACCTGAGGTTCTTCTCAACAAACCACAAAATACTTGAATATACAAGAAGATAACAATACAACACCAAAATTGGTTTTAGCCTTAAATAAAGAAGACACGCGCATCTGTGCATATCTTCTTTTATATATATATTTCCTATATGTTTTGTATGTTTTTATATGTTTTTTGTATAGTAATTATTATTGACAACAAGCTATATTTTGTATATAATATTACTATAGTATGAATTATTTATGAACTATAACAAGTATCTACATAATATATTTATCTATAAATATAAAACAGATCAGACTTGCGTGTCTTCAGAGCGCGGCTGATAACAGATCAAGGAGTGATACACAAATGAAAATCAATGCAAAATTATACGGCGCATTGGCTTGCCTGCTCTGCACCTCCGTCTTTGCTTCACCCATCTCAATTGCCGCTGAATCAGAGCCCGGCAACACAAATGAAATATCAGCAGGATCAGAGCTTATCTCAGTTCACGATCCGGAAAGCCTCGAGGGCGAACTGTACGAAGGCAGCAAATCAGACGCCACTGTGCTTTTTACTGAAAACGTAACCTCTGACGGTGGAGTATCATTAATGAGCTATGAGATCACACCGTCTCTGCTTGAAAGCTTTCAGGAGCAGACTACATCATTTGAATATTCAGGTATCGACGTTACCAAATTCAAGATACCGGTTTCAGATATAGATGATGTATACTCAACACTTATTCTCTCATCGCCAAAGTCCTACTATCTTATGAAGGATAACGGCACCTATTTTTATAGTTATGTATCTGATAAAAAAGGAGAATATGTTACTTATATCTATCCCGAATATCAAATAGATATAATATCCGATGAGGACGGCTACAGCATAGATCCTGCCAAGCTCAATGCCGTCATGCCTGAAATAGAGGAAACCTGGCAGATGATCGATAACGAGGTGAAGCAGGTGTTCTGGTATGTAAGCGCAAGCATGACTGATGCAGAAAAGCTTATACAGTTCCACAACTACATCAATTTTAACTTTAAATACGCATATGACGAATATTCCAAACCTCAGGAGGAAAGAACGGGCAATTCGCTTGTTTATCTTCTGAAAAACAGAACAGGTATGTGTCAGGCTTATGCTATGTTCATGAACTACCTCGCCATGCAGTCAGGTCTAAAAACTGCCTTTGTAACAAGCTATGACCAAAACGGAGCACCATATCATATGTGGAATCTTGTTGAGGCAAGATCATATACAGCTGATATGGAGCCGTACTGGTATCATCTTGATTCGACATGGGATGATACTCTCAATGATGGTTTTGGCGTTACCAACATGAAATATTTCTTATTGAGCGACGCTGCAATGCGCGTATCACATGATAACATAGTCGTTGGCAACAGCACTATCACTTATGGCGATATAGAAGTAGAGACCGGAACCTGCTTTGACAATGAGCTTTGGCACGATTCTGCATCACCGCTCGTTCCTTTTGCTTATAAATGGTATTTCATAAAGCACCTTTCAGGCGACAACGAGCCGTCCACATTGTATGAGTACGACCCTACAAAGACTGATTCTTCACGTTATACTGAGTTATTCTCTTACAAAGAACGCTGGTATGCTGATCCTGACGGCAATACGGCATTTGATAATACATATACAGGCTTGGGCTGCATCAACGGCTGGCTGTGCTTTAACGGTCCTAAAACACTGTATGCCTACAACCTGCATACCGGTAAGCTGTCTGAAAAGACTCCTATAGAAACTCAACAGGGCTATGCCGTATACTCTTGCTATATAAGCGGAACCTCGCTGCATTACGGCGTTGCGAAATCCGGTCCTGATGCCTACAAAAATATAGTGGAGGGTGGCGAAATAAAGCTTACCGATTTCGCGATCTCCGAATCAAGAGTAACTGACGGTATACTGCATATAAGATTTGCAACCGATTCCTCAGGTGAAGATCCTCATAACATCAATTTCCTAATACGCGATGGTGGCAGTTACAAGGTGTGGAACGGAACGATCATAAATAAACAGCATGTACAAATACCCGTTAACAACCCAAACGATCTTGAGCTATTTTTCTGGGATGATAATATGAAGCCGTATACAACCTACTACTATCTAAACGGCAATTACCACGACTACAACTAGTAATTTTAATACTCTTTGCACAAATCCCGAGGGGCTTATGGCAAAACTTTAATGTTTTTTGCCTTAAGCCCCTCTGCTGCTTACCCTTGATATTCATAAATATAAATATTTTCAATCGCGAATTTTTTTCCACGGGTAATATTACTATTTTGCAAATAAGTACGATTCCAACACCTCATTTATCATTTAGTAGGATTTTTAAATCCGTATACGTGTATAAATATTTATTATATGCGTTCTTTTATTCATTAACTGTTATGGTTAAGATATTTTGCGCCACAAAAAAATAGCTATAATATTTTGTTTCATATTGCGAAAACTCTTGACATTTACTGCATAAACGTATATAATACACTTGTAAGTCGGGCAAAAATACACCACACCCCACAAAAAAAAGAATGCGTGATAAAAATGAATAAAAAAAGAATATTAATTAATTTTTTGATCATGGCAATTTCTATGCTTGTTTTCGCCGTCAGCGCTCATGCGTACGAAGACACAAACGAAATCTCCATTAAGCACAAAAAAAATTACACAGTGAATTTTATTGACAGCACGGAGCTTAATCAAAGCATAACATTGACAGGTATCCCGGATGTACTATCTGTTGATCCGTCTTCATCAGACCCTATGTCCGAACTGATATCATATTTTCGTACTCAAACAGAAAACTTTTCAGACTATATTGACTTATATGATTATAACCTGACTCCCAGCGAATTAGATTACATCTATAGAAATTTAGTTTACTGCTCACCTCGGTCTTATTATTTGCTTAACGATAACGGTTCATTTCAATATTATGTATATTCAAACAAAAAAGAAAATATTGTATATGGCGTTACGCCAGTATATCAGCTCGATATTTATGACGAAGACATGAACATCGTACCCGAAAAGGTGGAAGCCATTCGTCCCGTTATTGAAGAAAATCTTAGCTTTCTTGATTCGGAAATAGCCAAGATCGAGAGGCGTTTGACTCCCGGCATGACAGATGTTGAAAAGCTTTTGACAATTCACAATTATATGAACATCAACTATGACTATTCTTTCGAAGATTACAGCAACAACGGTTCACAAGGGCATAATACCGCTATGCTGCTCGCCCGTGACAAAAAAGGAATGTGTCTTGCTTTTGCAACCTTGTTCAATTATGTGGCAATGAACGAAGGCATTGACGCCGGATTTGTATTAAGCTACTCTACAGACGGCAGCTACACCTCCGAATATCACGCGTGGAACATAGTAAATGTTTCATCAGTACCAGGCGGCGAAAAAAAATGGTATCATATTGATGTTGCATGGGATGATACCTTAAGTCGCGGATACGGAAGCTGCCGCTTGGATTATTTTTTGCTGAGTGACGAAAAAATCCGTTCTTCTCACGAATTTGTGTCCGGAGGCTATACGGTATACTATGATGATCTGTTTGTCAAAACCGGAAACGAGTTTGATCAATCCCCTTGGCGCAGCGCAGCATCTCCTATAATAATATTAAACGGCAAATGGTATTTTGTTTCATACTCAACAGAAAGCAGCAGCTCTGTGCTGTATGAGTATGACCTATACGGAAACACAAATGAATTGTATTCATTTTCAGACAAGTGGTTCACAAACGCCGACAGCACAGCAGCATATGCCTCATCATACTCCGGGCTTGGTTTTGTGAACGGTAAGCTGTATTTTAACGGTTCAAAAAGTATATACTCCTACAGTATAAACAGCGGGAAAATTAAAACTGAATTTACACTCCCTGAAAATGATAGCAACTCAATATACTCTTGCTATTCCGACGGAACTACTGTTTATTACGGAATAAAACCTACAGGAAGCAGCTGGAACGCTCCGGTAACCGCCGGAGGCTCAATAGAGGCTGCAGAAACGTCAGTTACAGTCAGCAATATCGTTGACGGCAAAGTATATATTGATCTGAAACCATCTTATCTATCCTCCGATGACGAGATACAGGTATTCGTCACAAGTGATATCGGTTATTCTTCATGGAATGGCATCAACAGCGAGGAGCAAGAGCTCTGCTTTGATGTGGGCAGCTCACGCTCTGTGAAGGTGTTTGTTTGGGACAGCAATATGCGCCCCTTTGCAGAGTGTACTACAGTTCAACACTAAAAAGGGGCTGTAACAAAATGCACAGACCACATAAAGCGAAAAGAACAAAGCAGATAAGCCATTTTTTAAGGATAACTGCTATCAAGTTTAAGGTGGAAATTTTCATAAATGAAAATTTCAGCATTAAGATCGCTTTATGTTACGAACGAAACTCACCGCTCGACGTACCCCCGTACGCCTTCGGGCAAGGGGGCTGCGCCCCTTCGTTTCGTCCGTTCTGCACTATTTTTCTAAAGCCCCCAAGTCTGTTGCAAACTCGTTGAGTTTTGCAACAGCCTCTTTATTTTTCCATATATTTCACAATGTCCGACGGCGTATCCGCTATCATCGCCGCACCATATCCCTCAAGCTCTGACCTCGACCTGAACCCCCAGCTTACGCTTATACAGTCCATTCCGGCATTCTCAGCAGTTTCAAGATCAACATCTGTATCGCCTATGTACACAGGCCTAACATCGCCTCCCATAGCTTTCACAGCCTTATACACCATATCCGGCGCAGGCTTGTTGTTTGTATCGGGACTGTCGCCTACAGCCACATCTATGATACCCTCAAAAAACTCCTCGCTCAGCTTTTTGACTGCAAAATCTATTTTGTTCGACACTATCGCCAAACGGCAGCCTTTCTTTTTCAGCTCCTCAAGCATCTGCATTATACCATTATATGGAGCGGTCTTATTGCGGCAGTTTTTAGCATAATGCTCCTCAAACAGCTTATACGCACCCTCATACTCGGCATCGCCTGTTCCCTTTGGCACGCTCCTTCTTATGAGCACTCTTACTCCATTGCCCACAAACCGCCTTACCTCGTCAAGCGTATGCTCCGGAAAGCCCATACCTCTCATAGCATAGTTAACGCTCGCCGCAAGATCATCAAGCGTGTTGAGCAGAGTTCCGTCAAGATCAAATATAGCTGTATCGTATTTCATATTACTGCTCCTTTACATGTATCATTACCTGCTCGATTATACGCTTTACATGCTCGTCATCGAGAGAATAAAATGTATTTTTTCCGTCTCGGCGTGCCTTTATAAGCCTTGCATGCTTGAGCGTGCGCAGCTGATGACTAACAGCCGACTGACTCATCTGGATAGTATTCGATATTTCAGATACCGACATTTCCTTATCAAACAACGCCCACAGAATGCGTATCCTTGTATTATCTCCGAATATTTTAAACGTATCCGCAAGACGCGTTATGGTTTCCTCATTAGGCATTTCGGAGCGCAGTTTTTCCAATATCTGTCGGTTGTAGGCACATACGGCGCACTCATTCTCCGGCATATAAGCCACCTCTTTCGTTTATTTGCCGTTCTATCGGCTTCTACCTATTTATTATAGCTTACTTTTCGCTTTTTGTCAACCCGCCCGCACTTTCCTTTATTTCGTTCCAACTCATAAAAAAAGCATACCCTTCCCGATAAACAGGATATGGCATGCTTTTTATTAAGCTCTCACGCCAGGATTATATTGATATAGTTTACACTTTCAATATCACCTTTTCTCAAACCGTTTATTGATTGAACTGAATTACTACCAAAGCCTTTTGAGCATTGGGATAGCTGACAAACTTGTTTATCGCAGCATTCTGCGCCATTTGTACATTGTTCACCTGCCCGCTTGCCACCAGCAGATCCTGCCCGTCTGCCGCTATTCTCTCTATGTCAAACATGGAGATATTTATAATAGGTCTTTCATATTTCATAATCATCATACCTCCTCTTCATTACTACCATTATACTCTCCAAACGTATCATTCGCCGTTTGCTGTGTATTTTCGCTCAATCCGCTGAGCTTTACGCTCTTGACATCTTTTTTAGCCTTATCCACCACAACCGCAATAGCTATAGATGAACTTCCTGCAATAGTAGTGCTGCATATTGCCGTTTTTGTTGATTCGGAATTATTATGATTTACCGTAACAGAAACATAAGGCTTGTATGCCAATCCCAATCCCTTAAGCTCGTCTATCCACAACGATGCCGGAGTTTCATCGTTTTCTGCACCAGCTGCAAATTCTTCAGCTTTTTCAGCATCAATAACAACATCATAAGGGAGTCTGTTTATCCATTCAAACTCAGCCGTTACCATCACTGGATGATCCGGCATTGTAAAGGTAATACTATCAGCGTTGTTTGACGTTATCTCATCGCCGCCAATTTTTGTTACTTTGATACCTGCAACTCTATAGCCATTTTCTGCAACCGCAGAAACAGTTATTACTGCATCCTTATAAGCCTTATTATCAGCACCGGTTCCAGATACTGTGATCGTTCCACAATTATCCCCCAAATTCCCATAATCAGGATCAGATACATTTGAAACAACATATTTAACTTCATTGTATGGTATTGCTTCAAAATCTGCCGACAGAATAATCGCTCCGGGATATTCAGATTCCATTTCCGGATACGGAACAGTGTATTCGCCATTTATTTCTGAAAGCGGAATATCATTATATAGTACAATTACGCTTTCCGGCTCATAATAGCCTTCATCAGCTGTTACATTAACGCTAAATGTATCTCCCTGATATACTTCATTTACCGTCGGTGAAAGCGTGCCGCCTGTTAGAGTTGTTTCTCTTATCACAATCGGCTCAAGCTCCTCAAACACCGCTATAACAGTGACGTTATGATCCGGTACTGTAAGCTCTCCCGTCACCTTACCGTACATTCCTTTTTTTTCATCTACAGAAGTGTTGCTTATATCCTCTTTTATCTCTCCAAACTCCTGCAAATAGTTCTTCAATTCCTCCTCCGACGCATACCGCAGTATTTCTGATGCCGATATTCCTTCCTGAGGCGTCTCTACATAGATAAATTTCACAAACCTGTATCCGCGTGCCGTATTTGCCGTTATTGGAACAGTTGCCTCCGGCGCAGACACTGTCACCTCGCCTGATACAGTTCCAGGATTGCTATTATCACCATTTTCTTTTGTACTGATAACCGCTCTCGCTAAGGAAACTGTTCTAAGCTTATTGAACGTGACATTTATTGTCACATCTGCAGCTGGCATATTGAATTTATTTCCTGTTATATTGACAGTTTGGTCTTGTCCATATGTATATGTCATATCTCCAAAAACATATCCTGAATCAGCAGCCGCAACAACCGTGATTTCCTGACCTTCTTTAGCAGTCTGCATTGAAGATGTCACCACTCCTCCAACAGTATCACTAATAGTAATACTGTACAGCTTGCCAAATTCAACTCTCAGCTCCGCGTCTGATGACGGCATTGCTATTGTGGCTGTCCTCGTCGTCTCATTTGTACCCCAGTCCACTCCCTCAATACCATCAATTGATTTTATATAGCTATTTTCTCCGGCAGCAACAATAATAGTCTGGGCAGAACCTACAACGGCAGTAAACGCCTCATCTTCATTAAGCTCCTTGCTACCCACCTTGACTGTGCCTGTTCCATCACCTGTCTTAGTATATGTAAGCGCACTCTGTGCATTGCCTGTCCTTACGAGTACCACATAGTCAATATAGCCATTTTCATCGGCTGTCATTGTAAACTCGGTACTCTCTGTGTTCTTATTACTGAACGTTGTTTTTACTTCTGTCCATTCATCACTTTCTGCAAACCTATCTATCGGTTCATTGCCGCAGTTTGCCGCTACAGCTCCCTTATAACGAGCTATTACAGTATAATCACCCTGCCCTGTTAGATCATATGTAATATTTTTCGCCGCTCCGCCTTTTGAGGCTCCATCAACAGTATATCCATCCGGCTCCAAAAGAGTTATCGCTGTAGCGCTGTTATATCCCGATACAGCCGTATAATCCACATTTAATGTAGTATTTCCTGAAATCTTCCCATTAACAGTTTCAGTATAACCACCTTCGATTGCATTCCTGTTATACAGCTTATTGTTATACACCACATACGCAGGATAGCTGTACGAATAGCTTTCAGCAGTTTCCCAGACAGACACTTTTCCTATTGAACCCAGAAATGTGTCTGACTCATATGCAGCTAATGTTACAGTATACTGCTGCGCTTCGCGAACATAAATAACGGCATCATTATACACTATTTTATAACCGCCCTCAACCACTTCCACTTCCGGAGCTCCTGCGTCGTCCGATATGACTATACATTGCTTTTCATCATTTCCGGTGTAAGATGTTCCTGCTTTTTTTAGTATATTATATTCTTCAGCAGATACATCGTTTTTTTCACCCACTTCCACTTGTGAGATTTCTGTTTTATACGTTACATTGTAAACTGTAGGTACACCTACTGCGCTTGCTGTCAGCGTAAGCCCGGCAAAGGTACTTACAGCAATGGTCAACGCTGATACTGCACTGACTATCCTCTTTAAAAACATACTTATTTCTCTCCTTTCTTGACAGAGGCTCATATTCGCCCACGTATATTACCTTTTTATATATTTTCTTATCGTCGTCAAGCCGTGCAAGGGGTTGCAACGCTCTGCGTTCTCCCCTGCCGTACAAATTGGCATCAAACAGATAGTAACTTTCTTTATTTTGTTACTATTACTATTTTTGACCAATATAGCTGTATTGACCCATAAACGACCACTAAAATATTATAATATCACCATGTTTTTCTGTCAAGTAAAACAATCTATAAATGTATACTTTTTTGCTCCCCTTTTGTCATTCTTATTTGTGCAATATGCCGGGCTCAATTAACATCTTCCATTTAAAGAAAATATTGGATAGGTATTATTTATATATTAAAAAGTCTTTCTGATATGCCTGCGCATATCGGAAAGACTTTCAGCTGACCGTATTTAATTTTACTTAACCAACTTATACAGAATATATATCGCTCCGGACATATTTCTGCCCCTGATATGTGTCTCTGATCTCAAGCTCCTTGTCTATAGCGTTGAGTACCTCAAATTTTTTCAAGCTCCACATAGGTCCTACTAAACTATCACGCGCTCCGTCGCCTGTGAGCCGCTGTATTATTGTTTCCGGCGGAATCACCTCAAGCTGACGGACTATAACGTCTACATACTCTTCCCTGCTCATAAGCGACACGTTTCCCTTTTCAAGCTCCTGTTCCATAGCTGTACCTCTTATTATATGAAGAAGATGTAGCTTTACACAATGCGGTCTTAACGCACCTACTCTACGCGCAGATTCTATCATCATATTATGAGTCTCCCCAGGCAGCCCGTTTATAAGGTGAACACACACGTTTATTCCCCGCTCTTTAAGAGCATTATAACCCTCAAGAAATTCAGCATAGGTATGACATCTGTTTATCCTATCGCCTGTTTTATCAAATACTGACTGTAAGCCCAGCTCCACAATAAGATACGTTCTTTCATTAAGCTCTGACAGATATTCAAGCACATCTTCTTCAAGACAGTCCGCGCGTGTCGCAATACTTATACCGACTACACCCGGTTGACGCAACACACACTCAAATCTGCTCCGCAGCACAGCTGCCGGAGCATACGTATTCGTATGCGCTTGGAAATACGGCATATATTTACCCGACTTCCATTTTTTGTGCATCTTCTGCCTTATATCGTCAAACTGGCGCAATATACTGTCTTCCGGGTTTCCCGCAAAATCTCCACTGCCGCTGCCGGAGCAATATGTGCATCCGCCATAGCCCTTTTTACCGTCTATATTAGGACAGGTAAATCCGGCGTTAATAGATATTTTCATTACCTTACAGCCAAATTTGTTTCTTAAATGATAATTCCATGTGTGATAACGTTTGTTATCGTTTGAATATATAAAATCGCTCATTTTTTCCTCCATCCGCTCAAAAAAAACTGCCGTATAAACACTCGTTCACACGACAGCAGGTTTTCGGGATATGTATTAATAACTGTTGAACCGCCTTAAAGACTGCTCACATATGTCTTTACAAATTCTTCGAGCAATTCATCTCGCTCAAGCTTTACTATAAGTCCTCTTGCGCCGTTATAGCTTGTTATGTATGTTGGATCGTCCGATAGAATATAGCCTACGATCTGACTTATCGGGTCATATCCCTTGAGCTTCAACGCCTCATAAACCTGAGACACTATCTCCCTTACCTCTTTTGACTTGTCAAACTCAAGATTAATTTTCATTGTCTCGTTAAATTCCATGATAACCCTCCTTACATAAACATCAGTGTTCCCGGAAATGCTCTGGACAAGCTTTTACACCTCGGCGCGCGCCGGGATCACTGTATCAGTGGTTTATACCCACTCTTATATAATATTACAAAATCATAAAAATTGCAACCCTTTTCGTCAATTTTTTATCGAAAATTTATACAATTCATTATATTTTAATAAAATTAAACTGATTTTTTATTCAAATACACCAGTTATATTATACATTAAACAGATCATCTATATTATCTATAGGTCCGGCTGCAGCTATGCTCAGTGTAGACACGTCAAGAACCCTGTCAATAATATCCGCAACAGATTCTCTGTTTACATCCATTATCCTTTCTATAGTCTCACTCTGACTGCGCAGCGGCTTATTAAGCAGCATCCCTCTGCCTATAGTCTGCATACGCGCACCGATATGCTCATTTGAAAGGATATAGTTACCCTTTAGCTGACGCTTTGAGCGGTCTATCTCGTCATCGCTAAGCTTTTCTGTTTTTATCCTGCGTATCTCGCCTGAAACCAGCTCTGCCACTCTCTCGATATTATCCTTTGAGGTCGCTGCTGATATATCAAAAGTACCCGTTCCCATATAGGCGCTATGACCGGCTCCTATTGAATACACCAATCCATACTTCTCGCGTATATTCTGAAACAGCCGTGATGACATACCACTGCCGAATACATTGTTGAACACAAGCAGAGAATATACTGAATCATCATATATATCTATACCATTAAATCCGGCAACTATCTGTATCTGCTCAAAATCACGCGTTTTATATACATTTCGTGGAGTATATGCGGCAGACTCACATTCCACCTCATTATTCTGCAGCTGCCTGCAGCCGAAATAGCTTTCAAGCTTGTCAAACAGATCATCGTCAAAGCTTCCGGCAACCGCAAGAACTATATTGCGGCTTGTGTAATGGGTACGCATGTACTCTCTCATACTGTCCGGAGTTATATTTGAAAGGGTTTCCGGCGTTCCGAGTATAGCTCTTCCCATAGGAGTATCTCCCCATACAGCCTCTGCAAACAAGTCGTACACAACATCCTCAGGGCTGTCCTCATACATTGCTATCTCCTCAAGCACCACTCTGCGTTCAAGCTCCATATTCTCCTTTGAAAGCTCAGGCTCAAATACCATATCCGAAAGTATATCTATAGCGGTCTCTATATATTCATTCAGTGTCTTGGCATAAAAACAGGTACATTCCCTTGTTGTGAACGCATTGAGCTGTCCGCCCACAGAATCCATTTCAAGTGCGATCTGTTTAGCGCTTCTTCTGTTTGTACCCTTGAACAGCATATGCTCAATAAAGTGAGACATGCCGTTTTCGGATCTCTTTTCATATCGTGAGCCGTTGCCTACCCACACTCCCAACACTGTTGAATGTACATACGGAATACGTTCTGCCACCACCCGTATACCATTGCTCAATACTTTTTGTATATACATCTTATCTTTCCTCTGTAGATTATATTTCACAAATGTCAATTATATTACTATTATTTTCCCGCGGTTAATCTGAAATATTACAGACTTATTGCGCAAATATTATTATAGCATATATATCTTTAACTTGCAACTGTTTTTTACATCAAATAAACAGCTTGCGTGTACAAATTTCTTGCTTTAATTACAATAAAACCCACAAAAAAAGCGGCTCTATGCACATTCTTGAAATTCTCCTGCGCTGATTAGCATATAAGAACCACCACCTGAACGCGCATATAGCCGTTAATTCGTTAATTAAGCTGTCCTCATCATATCTCCCTTACTGCATGGCGGGTAGCGTGACAGTTTATGTTTACCGCCACTGGAAGTCCAGCTATGTGTGTGGGATATGTTTCTATATTTACAGCCAGAGCTGTAGTAGTACCGCCCATTCCCTGGGGACCAATGCCAAGCATGTTGACCTTCTCAAGCAGCGTCCTTTCAAGCTCGGCATAGTAAGGCATAGAGCTGCGCTCATCTATATTTCTTGTCAGAGCCTTTTTTGAAAGCACCGCCGCCTTGTCCATAGTACCGCCTATGCCGACGCCCACAACCATTGGCGGGCAAGGATTTGCTCCGGCTTTTCTAACCGTCTCTAACACAAAATCTATAACTCCCTCAACACCATCTGACGGATTGAGCATTTTTATTCCGCCCTTGTTTTCGCTGCCAAAGCCTTTTGGCGCAAATGTTATCTTTATCCTGTCGCCGTCTACAAAATCATAGTATATAACAGCCGGGGTATTATCCTTTGTATTAACACGGTCAAGAGGATCCTTTACTACTGATTTTCTCAGATACCCTTTAGTGTATCCCTCCGACACGCCTTTGTTGACCGCCTCAGTTATCGTATCGCCTTCGACATGTACATCCTTGCCTATTTCTATAAAAAACACCGCCATACCTGTATCCTGACATATCGGTATTTCCTTTTCTGCTGCTATATCAGCGTTCTGTATAAGCTTTTGCAGGATACCCTTTGATACCTCCGATCCTTCAGTATCCATACTCCTTTCAAGAGCGCCGCGTATATCGCTGTTAAGATAACAGTTTGCGCTGATACACATCTCTTTTACAGCTTCTGTTATCGCTCCACTGTTGACTATTCTCATTTTTAAAAGCAAGCCCCTTTCTTTATTATCATATAAGCAGCTGCAAACTAATTACAGCTGCTTATATATGTCATATTAAAGCAATACCCATGATTTGAACCACTTCAGCCAGGTCTCCGCATAGCTATATTCGCACGGCTGACCGCTGAGCACCGGATAGAACATCGCAAACAGGATCAACGCCGCTGCTACATACACACCTGTTGTTATTATAACCGCGCGCTTATTCCTGCAATTATCGTAGAAGGTCTTTATTGAATATCCTATCATCAGTACCGTGAACGGAACGCACGGGAAATAATGATAAATATATGTCGTTCTTACAACAGCCATCCATGGCATAAGCTCCGCAAAGTAAGCTATAACAAGGAACAAAGCTATCTTGTTTGACTCCTGCTTTATAAACTCCTCATATGAGAGCACAAGGAAGAATATTCCCACAAATACAGATGAATACAATACAATACACGGGAAAAGCCTTTCCAGCTTTTCATTTCCACTGCCTACCCCTGCCGCTATTACACAGAATATCGCAAATACAAGCGCGTACAGTCCGCCGTATACGAATTTTGACACTCCGTAGAATGCGCGCTTTTTAAGCGGTATCACTATAGCAAGAGCAGTCATATATGCCACAGCGCCTATACCTATCCACCATACGGCAGGATTTCCGAACGAGCTAATACCCTGCTTTATTCCATCGCTTACGGTATTTGAGAAATACCATATAGGACGATACATTATTGGCCATTCAAACCAATGCGATGAATACGGATGCGTTGAATCTGCAACCGTCTTGCTATGGTAGGTAAACATAGAGTTAGCATTGTCTATTATAGTCTTAAGCCCATGTCCACTTGGCGTCTGCAAATATGGTATATATGAAAGACAATAGATACAAATCGGTATCAATATGAAAAATACAACGCAGAAACCCAAAGTAAATATTGTATTATACTTAAAGCTATCCGTTATATGCTTATGACTTATTCCGTTTGTTGTACCCCTTGGATTGCGCATTGCTATTCTGTATTCATTATATCTTTCATACAAAGTATAGAAGAATATGACCGCTAATCCGGCTCCGGCATATAGTCCGGTCCATTTGCTCGCAACACCAAGCCCGAAGAATATTCCCGAAAGCCCCAGCGGTATGAGCGTCTTTTTAAGCGGCGTGTCGTAAAAGCTGAGCCGATAATACTTGTACATGAAATAATACATCAGCATTATAAAGAAAGTGACGTATACATCAATAGTCGCGATTCGCGTCTGCGCAAAATGCATAAAATCAAATGCAAACAGCAGACAAACCGCAGCAGCAAGCCATGTGTATTTAAGCATACGCTTTGCAAACAGATATATTATAGGTATCATGAATATGCCAAATATTGTTCCGACTATTCGCCAACCAAACGGCACCATTCCGAATATGAGTATTCCAAGACCTATAAATACCTTTCCAAGCGGCGGATGAGTCCATTCATATACGCTCAGATGATGTATGAACTCATACGCTGTACGCGCGTGGTATATCTCGTCAAAGTACGTTCCGTACATAAACGACTTTCCCTCTGCCATCATCCACTGCTCGTCAAACAGATTTGCAACGCCTGTAGCATCTGTGTTTACAGGCTCTATCTGTTCTCCGTTTACGTCAAGGAAGCAAACCTCCTTGAGCATCAGCTGATCGCTTTCAGTCGTCTTTATATTAGTGGATATCTCAACATATCTTGCCGTCTTGCCGACGTCACAGAACGTCCACGCAAATACTGATCCTGATGTGAGCTCCTCGCGATATACCTCATTTTTATTATCGTCAAGATAACTAAACGTAAGCATACGATCCTCACTCAGCTGACGCGCGCCCAAATAAAATTCTGTTTTTTCTATATCCTGTTCTGAACCCAAATCGACAGTTACCGCCCCATCCGATATTACCGTTTCAGTTTGGGGCGCGTAGGTATTGCCGAGATTATACAACGCGATAACTCCGTATACTACAGATATTGCGGCGATTATTATAATATCCGCCTTTACTATCTTCGGAAATACCTTGCTTGTGCTTATGCTCTGCACGACCCTATAGAGCTTCTGCGGCTTTTTCACAGGCGCACTGCCTTTTTTCGCCGTATTATTTTTCTTTACAGGCTCTTTATAATGCACGGTTTCCTTTTGTATCGTATATATACAGAATACGGAAAACAGGATATTTATCACAGACGCAGCCGCCACCACAGGGCTTCTGAAATACTTGTTTATATCATCCTGATATATAAACAGTATCCACGCCATATTGAAATACTGCGTAAGAGAAAACAAGCCATACATTATGAAATTCTTTGTTGTTGGAACTGCGATAAGCGCAAACATAAGCATTATTATTCCCGGAAAAGCATAACGCTCATGCATCTTTATAGCCATCATATACATGCCGAACGCCAGAATAAACGAGCATATATAATACTTAGCCGGACTCTTGCTCTTTAAGAATACATATACAGAATATGCTACGACTACGGCTATCATAAGATACCCGAACACAGTTGATGCCGTTCCGAGTTTTTCCCAGTTCTTGCCTATGGCGCCGTATATATTGAACGCATTTACAGTCATATACTCATACTGACCCATTGTTTCAGTGTACTGCTTTATGACCTCGCCAACACCGAACGGCAGGAAGCTTATAAACATAAACGCTATTGCTGCAAGCCCTCCGAGCAGATTCTTTACGAATTTCTCCATTGTAAAACCTTGCAGCCATACAGTATCGATTATGCCCAGGATCACTATCGGAGCGAAAAATAACGCCTGAGGCTTGATAAGGATACCTATTGCGAACATAAAAAATGCCGGTATAAGCTTTCTTTCAGCGGCAAAATACACAGTAAGCAAGCAGAACAAAGCAAGAATACTGTCTACCTGTCCCCATATCGCGCTGTCCATAATATAAGCCGGATTCAGCACCACCAGCGCCGCGAGAACTGCTGAAACGTCATTGCCGAACTTCTTTGATGCTACACGGTACACTATATACCCGCTTACAAGATCCGCTATTATAGCTGGCATTTTTATAAGCAGCTGCAATGCCCCACCCTGCGGATCAAACAAAGCCTTTAACGCGCCTAAGATATACATTACATAAACGTATCCCGGCGGATAATCATGAAACCCCTCAGACGTATAGAAGCTGCCCAGTCCATCGTTAAAAAGCGAGTCTGACCACCCTACGAAACACGCCATATCAGTCTTATGTCCATAATAGCAGAGCGCGCCTATAACATGGGCTATAAGCCCCGCTGCGAGCACTGCTATTATATACATAGCATTGTTTTCGCTTTTTTTTAGCGAATCAATGTTTTCTTTCAAATACAGCATCCACACAGCGCCCCCAAAAAGAGCGGTAAAAACTGTACTCGTCAATATCGCAGTCATAAAGTCACCTCTAATTTCTATAGCCGCACAGCGGCTAAAAATAATTGTCACCTCCTATTCTACTATATTTTGATTATTTTTTCAAGTGTTTAAGCGGATTTTTTTACCGTAAAGCAAAAGCTCCGCACCCTGATACACAGGATGCGGATCCTTTAAATTCAATTGTTATGACGGAATACTATTTCACCTGTCTGATCGTTCATGGATTCAACTATCGCCAGCGATTCAAGCTGTATACCACGGCCTCTAATTATCTGTCCGCCCAGCTGATAGCCTTTCTCAATCGCTATGCCTATTCCCTCTGTATGCGCTCCGGCTGCCTCTATCAGCTCCAGCAGTCCCACCAGCGCACAGCCGTTGGCAAGGAAATCATCAATGATCAGCACATGATCATCAGGTCCGAGATACTTTTTCGATACTATAACATCATATATCTTATTGTGAGTAAAGGATTTTATATGCGTTGTATAGTTGTTGCCGTCAAGATTTACACTCATGGACTTTTTCGCAAAAACTACCGGAACATTGAATTCCTTTGCCACAATAGCTGCTATGCCTATACCACTCGCCTCAATTGTCAGGATCTTGTTTATCGGCTTACCGCTAAACAAACGCTTCCACTCCTTTGCCATCTCCTCAAACAAAGCGATGTCCATCTGATGATTTATAAAACTGTCAACCTTAAGAACATTACCGCTGCGAACTATACCGTCGCGGCGTATTCTTTCCTCTAACATCTCCATAGCTTAAATCTCCTTATTCAAATTTGTTCTCAGCGTTTGCTATCTGCTCAGGCGTTATTGGCAGCTCATAAAACCTTTTGCCCACAGCATTATACACAGCGTCTGCAATTGCCGGCGGAGGAGTATTTATAACCACCTCGCCTATAGACTTAGCACCGAACGGGCCCTCGTTTTCATAGCTGCTTTCAAATTCTACATGTATATGTCCTATATCTACACGTGTCGGTATCTTATACTGCATAAGAGAATTTTCAAGCACCCTTCCATTTTCATTGTAAGTTATATTCTCAGTAAGCGCCATGCCTATTCCCTGCAGGATGCCGCCCTCAGCCTGTACTCGCGCAAGATTCGGATTTATTGTGGTTCCGCAGTCTACAGCAGCATAATAATCCACAACTTCTATCTCGCCGGTTTCTTTATCTATTTCAACCTCAGCCGCTCCTACCATGAAAGGCGGGGGCGATATCTCAGAAGAATGAGTCTTTGTTACCGCAAGAGCTATATTATTTCCGCACATAGACGCGGTGGCTATATCAAAAAGCTCCACCCTCTTTTCAGGCTCATCCGATACGAACACTGCTCTTCCGTCAAACTCAGCCTTATCCCTTTCAACACCGAGCATAGATGCGCCCAACTCACAGATACGCGAGCGCAGCTCAAGCGCGCACATCTCTGTCGCTTTTCCGGTAACATACGTTGTGCTTGATGCGTATGATCCGGAGTCATATGGAGATACATCCGTATCCGCTCCGTATACATTTATATCCTCTATATCACACTCAAGTACCTCTGCCGCTATCTGCGCAAGAATAGTGTCGCAGCCAGTTCCCATGTCTGCCGCGCCTATATTAAGCGTATAAAATCCCGTTTCATTCAGACGCAGAGTAGCTGAACCGACATCTACGCCCGATATTCCAGAGCCCTGCATTGCCATTGCCATGCCGACGCTTCTCACCTTGCCGTTGCCCATGTCCCTGCAGGGATATTTTTCGTCCCAGTTTATCATCCGCTTTACTCTTTCCAAGCAGCGGTCAAGCGCACAGCTTGTATTCATCTGGCTGTAATATGCGGGCATAACCTCGCCCTCACGTGTTATGTTAAGCTCTCGCAGCGCGATAGGATCCATGCCCAGCTCTGCCGCAAGCTCATTTACAGCCGATTCCACCGCAAACAGCCCCTGTGTTGCTCCATAACCGCGGTAGGCTCCGGCAGACATCCTGTTCGTATATACTACATCGCTTATAAATCTAAACGACTCCGCGCTTCCATAAAGCGGTATCGACTTGTGTCCTGAAAGACCTACTGTTGTAGGACCGTGCTCGCCGTATGCTCCGGTATTAGAAAGCGTGTAAAGATCTATACCTCTTATCCTGCCGTCTCGCATAGCCCCAAGGCGTACATGAAGCTGCATTTCATGCCGCGGCGTTGACGCAGTCATTGATTCCTCTCTTGAAAAAAGTATCTTAGACGGCTTTTTTGTATGCCACGTTACAAATGCCGGATATATCTCAGATATTGACGTCTGTTTTGCCCCGAATCCTCCGCCTATGCGCGGTTTGCTGACGCGAACCATCGTCTTTGGTATACCGAGCGCGTTGGCTATTATCCTGCGGCAGTGAAATACTATCTGTGTAGAGCTTACTACATTTAAACGTCCATACATATCTATCGTACAGAATGTCCTGAAAGTCTCCATCATAGTCTGCTGCACAGCTTTTGTATGATATGTTCTGTCTATGACTATATCGCATTCGGATAAGGTCTTGTCTATGTCGCCTGATGACGACTCATCATGCGCGCAGAGATTGCGCTTATTATCCGCTCCAACAGGACAAAGACTTTCCCAGTTATCCTCTGGATGCACAAGTATCTCATTATCCTTTGCCAACGTAAAATCAAGCAGAGGAGTAAGCACCTTATACTTTACCTTTATAAGTGAAATAGCCTTGTCAACGCATTTTTCATTCTCGCCTGCCACTATTGCCACAACATCTCCCACAAAACGCACATGCTTATCAAGTATAAGCCTGTCGTATGGGCTTGGCTCCGGATACGTCTGTCCGGCGCAGGTAAAACGCATCTGCCCCTCGGGAATATCCCGCCACGTATAGATAGCCTCTATCCCCTTTACCTTCATAGCTATATCTGTATTTATATCCTCAATGACCGCGTTTGCATGAGGTGATCTGAGCAGCTTCACAATAAGGCATTCAGCCGGCGCAAGATCATTTGTGTATACAGGCTTTCCTGTGAGCAGCTGCATAGCGTCCTTTTTGCGCACGCCTTTATTTACAGTCTTCATATCTGATCCCTCCTGCGCCTCATATCCAGAAAATTTAATATGCCTCTGAGCTGCCCTTCATAACCCGAGCAGCGGCAAAGATTCCCTGCAAGATATTCCTTTATTTCCTCCTCTGATGGATCCGGATTCTCTCTGAGCATGGCAATGACGTTCATTACAAAGCCCGGATTGCAGAATCCGCACTGCTCCGCGCCCTGGTCTGCCACAAACTCCGCAAACTCGCTTGCCTCCTCCTGGAGCCCCTCAAGCGTAGTCACTGACTTTCCGTCAGCTCTTGCCGCGAGCACGGAGCACGAAAGCACAGGCTTATCATCAAGAAACACTGTGCACAGACCACAGTTTGAGGTCTCGCAGCCCCGCTTTACACTTAAGCAGCCGTGCGCACGCACAAAGTCTATCAAGAGCATATCAGGCTCCACATCAGACTGCTGCTTTTTTCCATTCAATGTTACAGTTATAAGCAAGACTTTTCCTCCTCTCCGTTCTCAGCCAGCTTCATACACGCTCTTTTGACGAGCACCTCCGTCAGGTGACGCCTGTACGCCCCGCTCGCCCTCAGGTTGCTGCCGAAGCTGAGCTGACTTGCCGCGTATCTGCCTATCTCAGCTGCGGTATCTTCATTCATCATCTTATTTGCAAGCTCCTCAGGAACACTTACCGCTTTAGCCCTTGATGGTCTTGCTCCCACCGAAAGGATCAGTTCATTCTCATACCTTGCAGCAGCACAGGTCAGAACCGGAAAATCAGTTTTTGAATTGCGCACAGACATATAGCTGAACCGCGCCGGTGTTTTCCTGACAATAACGCTTACAAGAATATCATTATCATATTTCATTTCGGCAAATTCGCGCAGCGGTATTATTCCGCGCTTGTACAGCTCAACGCTGCTGTCAGCAGCCATAAGGACTGTGAGCACATCCGAAAAGCCGTATCTGCCAAATATACTGCCGCCGACAGTTGCAAGATTCCTAAACTGTACTCCCACTATATTTTTTACAGCCTCGCGCACAGCGCCCGAGGTATACCTATTAAGTTCGGGGTGTGTTTCTATCATTCTGAGAGTTGCCATGCAGCCGATCTTGAAATATTCGTCCGTTTCCTCTATCCTGTCAAGTTCCAATCCCGAAAGATCTATGGCGGTCTGTATTCTGCCCTTACCCATTTTCATCCAGAGCATACCGCCTATTATCTTGTTTGAACGCTTCTGGTTCAGCTGCCAAGCCTCCTCAAGGCTTTTGACTTTGATATAATTTGCAGCAGAAAACATGATTCATTTCTCCTTATTCTATATAGGCTATTGTGTATTATTTTTTCTCTTTCTTTTCCTTTGGCAGTATAATATTCAGCAGCAGCGCCGCAAACGCAGCAGGAACTATTCCCGAGCCTCCGAATATGAGCTGTACAGCCTGCGGAGCTGACGCAAGTATTCCGGCGTTCGCTCCCATGCCGTAGCCAACTCCGAGAGCCACTGACAGTATTGAAAGGTTTCGTGGTGTCATCGGCTCTTTGGTCACAAGCTGTATACCGCTGATTACTATTGATGAAAACATCATAACAGCCGCTCCGCCCAGCACCGGCTGAGGCATTATTGATACGAGCGCTCCAAGCTTAGGTATAAGTCCGCACAAAATCAGAAATACCGCTCCGGCTGCCATTACATATTTGTTTACTATCTTTGTCATTGTTACAAGTCCGACATTCTGGCTGAAAGATGTATTTGGTAAAACTCCGAATACTGACGCGATAGATGAACCTACACCGTCACAGATAACTCCGCCAGACAGCTCCTTATCTGTGGCTTCTCTGCCCATTCCGCCTTCCATTACTCCAGAAATATCCCCGACAGTCTCAACAGCTGTTACTATGAACATTATCATTACAGGAACTATCGCTCTCAGATCAAAAACAAGCTTTACCGGCATTATGCTCGGTACTGCGAACCAACTTGCCTCCTTGACCTTATCCCAGTTCAAAAGCCATGCCTTTGTATATTCCACGCCATCAGCGTCAACGCCTGTGCCGTCGAGGAAAAATCCCATTGCAAACGCTGCTATATATCCGGCTATGATGCCTATAAGTATAGATGATGAGCTGAGCTTGCCCTTAGTTCCGTGCTTTACGGCAAGTATAACTATAAGCACAAAAAACGCGAGCAGTATGTTTTCCATAGAGCCGTAATCCTTTGCTCCGCTGCCTCCGCCGAACGAGGCGATTCCCACGGAAATAAGCGATAATCCGATGGACAGCACGACTGTTCCGGTCACTATAGCCGGGAAAAACTTTCTCAGAGGCTTCAGGAAAAATCCCAGAACACCTTCAAATAAGCCGCCAATTAGTGACGCGCCCATCATGGCTCCATATGCCACTATACCGCCGCCCATGCTTTGTGCAACACCGTTAAATACGCCTATAAATCCCGAGCTTGTGCCCATTATAATAGGCACCTTTCCGCCTATCGGTCCTATTGCAAACACCTGAATGAGAGTTACAATACC
>CALXSS010000001.1 GCA_944391225.1 uncultured Clostridia bacterium | reverse complement strand
TAATAAAGATGACAATAGGCAGTCTGCTTTTGCAAAGAGGAGATGAGATAACAGAGATGGACACAGCTCCGGTCATAGTAAATGACAGTACATATATTCCGGTTCGCTTTGCGGGAGAGGCGTTAGGGCTTGACGTAAACTGGCAGGAATAAAATTTACTAAGTTATAATAAGATTATTAATACATAATGATATTCATTGATTTTTGCAAACAGGGACGCAGCTTACGGCTGCGTTTCTGTTTTTGTGGGATATAAAAACTATAATAATAGGGGCTGTTGAAAACTCAGCGAGTTTGAACAGCCCCCATTGTCAAAACAAATAAACCTGACAGATGACCGGATGTGTGTTAGTATGGTCATATAAAACTATTAAAGGTCTATAATAATATCGGAAAGCTTTCTTTTAGGAACGTGAACGTTTCCGTTTTCGTCAAAGTAATACTTTATATCATCTTTCATATCGAACGTTTCTCCGCTCTGTGCCGGGTAGCCGAGACCAAGCATGTAAGCAACATCATATTTTTCATCAATGCCAAGTTTGGTCTTGATCTTTGCGCGGTCTATAGCTCCGAGCCAGCAGCTGCCTATGCCAAGCTCTGTAGCCGCAAGGCACATGCTTGTGACAGCCGCTCCGCTGTCGCATTCTGATTTTGCTGTGGGCTTAAGAGAAGTGTCGTTAAGCACGGCTATAAATACAGGCGGGCATTCTTCAAATTCCGGATTCCAGTCGGTAAGATAGCCGGCGTATTTTATAAGGGGATACAGCTCCTTTCTTTTGGATTCATCGGTAATAACCGCGAATTTTAATGGCTGTAGGTTTGCGCCGTATGGGGCAAGCCTTGCGCAGTCGATTATCTGCATTATATCCTCCTGCTTGAGAGGATCCTGTCTGAACTTGCGAATGGTGCGTCTTTTCTTTACAGCATCATAAACATTCATATGTATCATTCCTTTCCAATTGACAGTATATATAGATATTTTATCATAGAATAAGAAAAACTTCAACATCTCTTTACAATTTGCCAAATATTTTGTATAATAATATATAGCGAAATAATTTGATGCGGAGGCAGAGATGGAAACGCCGATATATACCAGATTGAGTGATTATCATAAGAAAAACAGAATATCATTTGCAATGCCGGGGCATAAAAATCTGAGAGGGCTTGCGCCTGATCTTCAGCAGTGCGATGTAACGGAGCTTGCGGCTACAGCAGATCTGCATCATGAGGATGAGAGTGTAAGGCGTGCGAACGAGCTGTTGAGTGAGCTGTATGGTTCGCGCTACAGCTATATAATGACAGGGGGTTCTACTGCCGGAGTGCAGGCTATGATCGCGGCGGCACTAAAGCCGGGTGATACTCTGCTGGCTTCCGCGGACTGTCATATGAGCGTTATAAATACCTGTGCTCTCTGTGGATTCAGACTCAGACTTATACCTATAGGGTTTGATAAGGAATATGGAGTGCCAGGCGGGCTGGAGGACTTTGATATAGACGGGGATGTAAAGGCTGTACTGCTTACATCTCCTGATTATTATGGCAGAGTAAAGGATATAGCAGCAGCTGCTGAAAAATGCCATGCCTTAGGAGTACCGCTTCTTGTTGACGAGGCTCATGGCGCGCATTTTATAGCAGATAAGGCTTTCCCAGAAAGTGCGGTAAGACTGGGCGCGGACGCGGTATGCCAAAGCGCGCATAAGACGCTGAATGCTCTTACTGGCGCCGCGTATCTGCATGTGTGCAGCGATAGGCTGAGCAGGGCAAGAATAAAACGCGCTCTTGTTTCGTTCCAAAGCTCAAGTCCATCCTATCCGATAGCGGCATCTGCCGATGCTGCGCGGGCAGTTCTTTCCGAAACGGATTATACAGATATACTAATGGAATGCAGAGGTTTCAGAGAGGCGGTCAGCAGAGCGTGTGGCATCAGCTTTCTTCCAAATGACGATCCCACAAGGCTGGTTTTGTCATTTATGGAGTATGAAACTACAGGATTTGAGGTATCGGAAAGGCTTTCGGGTCACTATGGTATAGATGTGGAAATGGCAGATCTATGCAATATCGTTCTGATAGTGACGCCGTGGAATACCCACGGCGATTTCATGGAGCTGTTCAGAGCGCTGCGAGATATAGCGGGGACACTTGTGCCGCGCAGCGGTAATATATGCGAATGCCCTCCCTCTGTTGAGGGGACGGCAGATCCGTCGGAGGGATGGTACGCTGATACTGAGCTGGTGGATATAGACAAGGCAGGCGGCAGAACAGCCGCTGCCACAGTGTCGTCATATCCTCCGGGGACAGGTATAATAATAACAGGGACAGTAATAACTGCGCAGCAGACGGACTATATAAAAAGGCTGATCGGCGCAGGAGCGGAGATAGCCGGAATAACAGATAATAAGATAGAAGTGATCAGATGAACAGTGTTACGATAACCGGGATAATAGAGCATATAATATTCAGCAATGATGATAACGGATATGTGATCTGTGAGGTGGACTCAAAGGAGGAGGGACAGTTCTGCGCGGTAGGCTACATGCCTATGATAACAGAGGGAGAAAACGCCGAGCTGACAGGCGCGTGGATCACTCATCCCGAATACGGGGAGCAGTTCAAGGTGGAGCTGTACCAGACGCTTATGCCTACAGATGAACAGGCGATATTGAAATATCTCTCATCAGGCATAGTAAAGGGCGTGCGCGCCGCAACGGCTGAAAAGCTTGTTAAAAAATTTGGGACAAAGGTTTTTGACGTTATTGCAAACGAGCCTGAAAAGCTCAGTGAGATAAAGGGCATAAGCGCCGATAAGGCGCAGATGATAAGCAGATCATTCAATGAACAGAGGGCAGTACAGAATATTATAATGTTTTTGCAACAGTATAATATATCGGCAAATATTGCTATAAAAATATACAAGCTGTTCGGACCCGAGGCGGTAAACAGAATAAAAAATAATCCGTATTCGCTTGCCGACACGCTTGACGGCATAACATTCAGAACAGCGGATACGATAGCGTACAGTCTCGGTCTGCCAAAGAATAATCCGATGCGGATAAGGAGCGGTATACTGTATTTCTTAAAATATGCCGCGTATGCCAATGGACATACGTATATGCCGCGAACGCTGCTTACAGAGCATGCGGTGTATGAGCTTAAGGTCAGCGAAACTGAGGTAGAGAACGCGCTGTCTGAGCTTGTGGCGTCAAGGGAGCTTTGCCTTGATAGGATAGACGGCGCTGAGGCGCTCTATCTGCATGGATACTACAGCGACGAGGTGTATATCGCAAAGCGGCTTGTATCCATGGCTGTTTCGGACAGCAAGTACAGAATGACCGAGGACGAGGCAGAAAAGCGTATAGATATATTTGAGGCGGAAAATGAAATAAAGCTTGCGCCGGAGCAGAGAAACGCTGTAGTTACAGCGCTTTCGGGAGGATGTATGGTGCTTACCGGAGGTCCGGGAACAGGAAAAACTACGGCGGTGAACACAATTATTTCCATAATGGAGGAAATGCAGCTGAACGTTGCTCTTGCCGCTCCCACAGGGAGGGCGGCAAAGCGGATGTCGCAGATATCGGGGCGAGAGGCAAAGACAATACACAGGCTGCTTTGCTCGCAGATGGATGTGTCCGATTCGGTGTTTTATCATAATGAAGATCATCCGCTTTCGGCAGATGTGATAATACTTGACGAGGTCAGTATGGTTGACACTCCATTGATGGCGTCGTTTCTCAGGGCGGTAAAGCCGGGAGGCAGCGTTATATTTTCCGGCGACAGTGATCAGCTGCCGTCTGTGGGACCGGGAAATGTGCTGCATGATATAGTAGGATCGGGAGCCATACCGGTGGTAAGACTGACGAGGATATTCAGGCAGTCAGAGGAGAGCCTTATTATAGTGAACGCCCATAGGATAAACAGCGGAAAGCTGCCGGAGCTGAGGGATCACAATAACGATTTCTTTTTTTTGCGCAGACAGGATCAGGAAGGGGCGCTCAATACAATAGTAGAGCTTTACAGGACGAGGCTGCCTAAAAGCTATGGGATAGATCCGGTAACCGATATACAGGTGTTGTCTCCGATGAAAAAGGGCGTGACCGGAACGGTGGAGCTTAATAGGGTGCTGCAGCTGCATATAAATCCCAAGGCGGCGCACAAGGCGGAATACAAACATGGAAATACGATATTCCGCGAGGGAGATAAGGTTATGCAGACCAAGAACAACTATGATATGCCATATAAGCGCGAGGACGGGGAGGACGGTACAGGGATATTCAATGGTGATATGGGTATCATCAACAGTGTTCACACAGGTGATAAGTATATGATAATAACCTTTGATGACGATAAAACCGTGGAGTATCCGTTCGCAAATCTTGATGAGCTTGATCTTGCGTATGCGATCACGGTGCACAAGAGTCAGGGAAGTGAATTTCCGTATGTGATCATGCCTGTATGCTCTTATATACCTATGCTTATGAGCAGGAATTTGTTTTATACTGCCATAACGCGCGCCAAAAGTATGGTCATACTCGTAGGCAGCGAAAAGACGGTTGCAAATATGACGAACAATAATTCATATACAAAAAGATTTACGGGGCTTATGGAAAGAATGACCGATATTCTCCTGGCTGAAAAACGATGCGCTATCAGGCGGGAGGAGTCGGAGGGGATGCTGTAAAGGAGAGTGCGGCGATGGATAAAAAGAAGAAAAGGGGTTTTGCGCTGCCGAAGGTCATAGCGGCGGTCATAGCGGTGTGCGCTGTGGGAGTATATTTTTTCACTGAAAATGCGCAGGAAAGCGAGATAACTGCAATTCCGGTGTTCAATGATATGACAGAGGAAAACAGAGCGGCGATAGAAAATGTTTATTCAAGCGGCATGATGATGCCGTCGGGCGGAGGCAGTTTTGGGTATGATGATGTCATGACAACGAGCGAGGCGGCGTTTGTGGCGCTGCGGCTGTATGAGACAAGAAACGGCTTGCCTCTGACATACTCAACATATTATGTCCTGCCTGATGAATATATCAATAAGGCGATGGAATACGGGATATGGCCGCAGCTGCCGACAACAGGGCTTGAGCCGCTCACGCGTGAGGGCGCGGCGGCGGTCTTGGCTCAGTTTGTGGATGCAAGCATACCGGTAATAGGCAGTATGGAGGACTTTTCAGGGAGCGGGGAATACGCATATAGAGCAGAGGAGCTGTATTTGTATAACCGCGGCATAGCTCTTTCACAAAATATCAAGGAGGCGTATTCTCCGTATACAGCAATAACAAGGGGCGAGATGGCAGAGCTTATAACTATGCTCACCGATCCGGCGCTGCGTCTTACAGAGCTTATGCCTGATTTCGGAGAGCTTGAGAGAACTCTCACAGAGATGATGTCGGGATATGACGGAGACTGGTCACTGTATTTTTCGGATATAGATACGGGAAATGTAATATCAATAAATAATCATCAGGTGTATTCGGCAAGCCTTGTCAAGCTGTTTGTTATACAGACAGTGTATCAGAGGATAGCGTCAGGACAGATGAGCGACAGCGCGGAGCTTGAGGAGCTGCTGCGCAGAATGATAACATACAGTGATAACGAGGCGTGGATGACGCTTACAAGACGGATAGGCGGAACGCATATGGCAGGTATGAGGATAGTGACGCAAACAGCGGCGGCGGCAGGCTTTACAAGCTCAGGTCAGTTCATGCAGGGCAACAGAGCGAATTACAACTTCACCTCAGTCGAGGACTGCGGCCATTACATGGAAAAGCTGCTGAGCGGAGAGATAGTCTCGCCTGAATATTCAGAAAAAATACTGGAGCTGCTTAAGCGGCAGCAGATCGTGCATAAGATCCCGGCAGGAGTAGAGCCGGGAGTAGAGATAGCGAATAAAACGGGAGAGCTTGAATATGTCGAGGGCGATGCGGCTATAGTATATGCCCCCTCAGGAACGTATGTATTGGTGATTATAGCGGATGATCTTATATATACAGGCAGAGCTGAGATACAGATCACAGAGCTTTCATCGGTGGTCTATAATTTCCTTAACCCGTACACAGGATAAAAATAAAGGTTTACAAAAAAGATTTTCTATGTTATAATGGTTACGTAAAGCCGCACGAGGCTTGCATATACATATTTTTTTCGGACAGTATTATAAATCAATACAACAGGTTATTTTACAGGTATGGAGGTATATTATGCTTACTGATGCAAAGAGAGAATTTATTGAGTTTATGATGGAATCTGATGTGCTGCGCTTCGGCGATTTTGTTACAAAGAGCGGACGCAATACACAGTACTTTGTAAATACGGGTAATTACCGTACAGGAAAGCAGATAGCTGCATTGGGCAGATACTATGCTGCTCTTGTAAAGGAAACTATAGGCGATGAGTTTGATTGCATGTTCGGCCCCGCGTATAAGGGAATACCGCTCGCTGTAAGCTGTGCCGGCGCTCTTTACAGTGAATATGGTATAGACAAGCCGTATTTCTTTAACCGCAAGGAGGAAAAGGATCACGGCGAGGGTGGTTCGCTTGTTGGATATAAGCCAAAGGACGGCGACAGAGTTATAATAATCGAGGATGTTATCACGGCAGGAACTGCTATTCGTGAGACTATGCCTATACTGATGGGAGCGGCTGACGTTAAAGTAAAGGATATGTTCATATCGGTAAACAGATGCGAGGTCGGAACAACTCCGGGCAAGACGGCTATAATGGAGGTAGGCGAGGAATACGGAATAAACGTCCACGCGCTTGTAACGGTTTCCGATATATACGAATATCTTAAGGCATCAGGCGAATATACTGAAATGATACCGAAGATGGAGGAATACATGGCTAAATACTGTATTCTGTAAAAATTGGAGGAATAGTTTATGAAGCTGAAAAGATTTGCTGCCGCGGCAGTGGCAGCGCTGGGCATACTTGCCGCCGGGGCGGCGGTACATGCCGAGGAAGATGTTGTCACAGTGCTTGTGGATAATGTAAGCGTAGTATTCGATCAGCAGCCTGTGATACTTGAAGGGCACACAATGGTACCTGTACGCGCGGTATTTGAGCAGGCAGGAGCTGAGGTAACATGGGATCAGCCGACGCAAACGGCAACTATTGCAAGAAACGGCTATACAGTTACCATAAAATACGGCGACACAGGAATGTACAAAAACGGTGAGCGTATAGAGCTTGAGGCTCCGGCTATAATGATAAATGACCGTGTTATGATACCTGTGCGAGCTATTGCGGAGGCGATGGATTTTGCGGTAACGTGGGACGGACATCACAGCATGGTGCTTGTTGCTACAAACGGCAAGCCGTACCGAGCGTACGCATTTTTAAAGACCGGTTTCCAGACATTGGAAGATATTTCTGAGTTTTATTCAAACGGCTCTGCGCTTGAAACAGGTATAGACCTTGACAATGACGGAACACCGGAAAAAATCGAGTTTTCAAGCACGCAGGATATGGCAAGTATAACAACTCCGGTGCTGAAGATAAATGATGTGGATTACACCGCCGGATTAGGTACGCTTACAAGCGTGTATTCTATGGCTGTTGTCGATATTGACGGCAACGATGCAACAAAAGAGATAATAGTAAGCGAAAACGGTGATACGCTTACCGCGCATTTCTACCGCTATGAGAACGGTATACTTAAGGTGCTTACAAATAATAACGTGCCGTCAACTGTGACGTATGCCTCAAAGCTGCTTTTGAGCGGCACAGGATACATAATATCTGACCTTACAGGCACATGCTTTGTGGATATAATGGTAACAGGCGGCGTGTATAAGCTTGACAGCGCAAGCGTTACTCTGTACAGAATGAGATCAATAGAGAATATATATGGCAGAAATCTCTATAACACATACGATGACAATATGCTCTACCATATTATCTACACAAGCAGCTACACTCCCGGAGCATATAAGGAAATAAGCGGCACTGGCGTTATAAGCTCTGTAGATCTGCCGCAGTTCAAGATACTCAATGGTTATGTTGACGCTGATAATCCGAGATATATAGAGCTTTATATAGAGCTTTCAGACGGAACAACTGCAGTCATCAAACCGTATCAGGTATGATTTAAGGGGTGATTACAATATTCAGAAAAATTCTGGCGGTCTTAGCCGCACTGATCATGTTTCCGATTAGCGCGTTTGCATATAATGTAGTAGATCTTCCTAATTCCATGACGTTTGCTGATGCGCTCGGCATATTTGATGTCAGTGAGATAGAATCGGCAACTGTATCTGATTTAGAGCATAACACATATAAAGCGTTGAGCTCAACAGAGATAAAGGACTTTTATTATGCTGCGGCAAATGTAACGGTATGGCGCAAGGTCAATCCAACGCCGTTCAGGGGAGCATGTGTTAATTTTACGACAAAGAGCGGGGCTAAGATAAGCTATTATTTTGATTCGGGCATACAGATAGGAACGTATGGCGTAGATAATTATATCTGCTATATGCCGGCAAGCGACGACGCGGTAAAACTTTCGTATCTGCGCAATGATTTTTATGATTCGACAGAGGGAGTTTACGGAGGAGCGCAGTGGAATGTTTCTACAGCGAGAGATTTCCTCAAGCTGCCGTCGGAGCAGTGGGCGCAGTCTGCAATAAAGGTTGCGGCAGCAAAATCGCTTGTGCCTTATGAGTTTACAAATATATACGAGAAGAATATAACACGTGAGGAGTTTGCTGAGCTGCTCGCTAATCTTATAGTTGTAGCGGGAAATTATGCAAGTATGGATGCGTATATGAATGCTACCGGTACAGTATATCTTACAGGAAATTTCAGTGATTGTGTGGGCAGGTCTGAAACGATAGATCAGCTGTTTGCAATCGGTATAATAAGCGGAAGAACCGAGACTCTGTTCGAGCCTGACGGCGCAGTTTCAAGGCAGGAGGCTGCGGCAGTCATGACAAGAGTGGCAAATCTGTTTATGTACGTGGGTACAAATGATAAGCTTAATTGCACCGACAAGAGCGGAGTGGCAGATTGGGCAAATTTCTATGTGAGATGGATACTGGATAAGGGAATAATGACGCTTGATGATGGCGGATATTTCTATCCGGGCGACAGTATGAGCGTTCAGCAGGCAATAGCTGCTGTGAGCCGATTATATGATCTTGTAACATATTGGGAAAGCTAAATAGAAAGAAATTGCGGAGCGTATGTTTCGCAATTTCTTGGTTTTGAGAGGTAATAAATGAGAATTGGCAATATAGAGCTGGAAAATACGATATTCCTCGCGCCTATGGCAGGCATAACGGATAAGCCGTTCAGAACCATATGCAGGAGGTTCGGAGCGGGGCTTGTTTACAGCGAGATGATAAGCGCAAAGGGGCTGTATTATAATGATAAGAAAACCGCTGAGCTTATGGATATGAGCGGAGAGGCGCCATGCGCTATACAGATATTTGGGTCTGATCCGGAAATTATGGCTGAGATAATACCAAAGGTAATGGAATATGAGCCGGATATAATAGATATAAATATGGGATGTCCGGCGCCTAAGATAGTAAATAACGGAGACGGAAGCGCGCTCATGAAGACTCCGGAGCTTATGGGAAGGATAATGAGGGCTGTATCAGATGTATCGCCCGTGCCAGTGACGGCAAAGATAAGGAAAGGCTGGGAGGAGGATAACTCTTTAGAATGTGCCCGGATACTGGAGGAAAACGGAGCGGCGGCAGTGGCTGTGCATGGACGGACTCGCAGAGAGTTTTACAGCGGCAGAGCTGATTGGGAGGTCATTAAGACAATCAAAAAAGAGCTTTCCATACCTGTGATAGGCAACGGAGATATATTTTGCGCACAGGATGCGGAAAGGATGTTTAAATACACCGGTTGTGATGCTGTTATGGTCGCGCGCGGCGCTCAGGGGAATCCGTGGCTGTTTGCGCAGATACATGAGCAGCTTGAGGACGGAGAAGTAATAACAGCGCCCTCGCCGGAGGATAAGCTTAAAACAGCTCTTGAGCATGTGGAGATGCTAATAGCCGATAAGGGTGAGAGCCGTGGAATAAAGGAAGCCAGAAAGCATTTAGCATGGTATATAAAGGGAATGCGCGGGGCGTCACATCTTAAAACTGAAATATTTAGGATTAGTGATTTTGCTACAATGCGTTCGGCTTTAGTCAGCTATATTGATAAAATTTTATAAAGATGAAAATTTTTAAAGAAAATGATTGAAAAATACTCGTTTTTTTGTTAAAATAAAATCTAAACAAAATATACATTTCACAAAATGTAATTGATGATTACACACAAAACGTATACAGGAAAGGAGATCATGAGCATGGACAAGTTCGGAAAGGAAGGGCTTACTTTTGATGACGTGCTTCTTATACCGCAGGCATCGGATGTTACACCGAATATGGTGGATATAGGAACACAGCTCACAAAGAAAATCAAACTGAACATACCATTTATGAGCGCTGCGATGGATACCGTAACGGAATCAAAAATGGCGATAGCAATTGCGCGCGAGGGCGGCATTGGCATAATCCACAAGAATATGACAATTGCTGAACAGGCATCGGAGGTCGACAAGGTCAAGCGCTCTGAAAACGGAGTAATAGCCAACCCGTTCAGTCTCACAAAGGATCATACTCTAAAGGATGCTGATGACCTTATGGGAAGATATAAGATCTCAGGCGTTCCTATTGTTGACAATGACAATGTGCTTATTGGCATTATTACAAACAGGGATCTGAGGTTTGAAACGGACTTCACAAAGAAAATAGAGGCTGCAATGACTTCTGAAAATCTTATAACTGCGCCGGAGGGCACAGGACTTATGGAGGCTCAGGAGATCCTTTCACATCATAAGGTTGAAAAGCTCCCAATAGTTGATGAAGGCAATCATCTTAAGGGGCTTATCACTATTAAAGATATTGAAAAAGCGGTCCAGTATCCTAATTCTGCACGCGATGCGCAGGGACGGTTGCTTGCCGGCGCTGCTATTGGAGTAACAAACGATTGTCTTGAGAGAGTTGAGGCTCTCGTTAAGGCGGGCGTGGATGTTGTGGCTCTTGATTCGGCTCATGGTCATTCACAGAACATAATAAATAAGGTCAAGGAAATAAAGGCTGCATATCCCGAGCTTCAGATAATAGCCGGTAATATCGCTACAGCTGAGGCTGCAAAGGCTCTGATAGAGGCTGGAGCTGATTGTCTCAAAGTCGGAATAGGACCGGGTTCAATATGTACAACAAGAGTTGTAGCCGGTATAGGCGTACCGCAGGTAACGGCTATATATGACGTATGTAACGAGGCTAAAAAATATGGTATCCCATGTATTGCCGACGGAGGTATCAAGTACAGCGGCGACTGCGTAAAGGCTATAGCTGCCGGAGCAGATGTTATAATGATGGGAAGCTTGCTTGCGGGCTGCGATGAAAGCCCCGGCGAGTTTGAGATATTCCAGGGCAGACGCTTCAAGGTTTACCGCGGAATGGGCTCTCTTGCCGCAATGGAAAAGGGCTCAAAGGATAGATATTTCCAAACGGGTTCAAAGAAGCTTGTGCCTGAGGGCGTTGAAGGCAGAGTTCCTTACAAGGGACCGCTCTCAGATACTATATACCAGCTTATTGGCGGGCTCAGAAGCGGAATGGGCTACTGCGGAACGCATAATATTGCTGAACTTAAGGAGAACGGCAAGTTTATTAGAATAACAGGAGCAGGACTTAAGGAATCTCATCCGCACGATATATATATCACAAAGGAAGCGCCTAATTACAGCTATAATAATCAGGGTTGACCATATTGGAGCCGCGCTGTTTTCACTAAACAATGTATGGCTGCCGCAAACTCGCGAGTTTGCGGCAGCCTCTTTTTGTTCTGGATCGTACAGATTTGAGCGGAAAATGCCGACTGGAAGTTATCAGATACAAGCAATGAGAGAGCGGGGGTATTGCGCTGAATAAGCATGTATATTATAAATTTATTACGGGATATACACAAAGATCAACATAACAGGACAGGCGAAAAATCGCGTAGCTGCGTGATCGACAGTTGAATATATTACAAAAATAAATATAAAAGTAATATATTTGTAATAATTATGGTGAAATTATCATGAAATTAGCCGGTGGCGGCGCCTCGTTTTTGGCAATAATACTATGTACACAAACACCAACATGTAAAAAAGAGTAAAATATTCCTAATTATAACCAATTATAGACCATATAAGAGCTTATTTTACAAGAATTTTAGTCCTATGTTACAGCTATGTTACACCAATCTTTAAAGCAGCTTAAAGATTTTCGTAATAATTTTGTAACTATTTTTAAAAAAACCTTGACAATAAGCCAAAATAATGATACAATAGCACATGTAAGGTTTTAATGGCTATGTAATATTTAATTTAAGATTTAGTTGGATTTGAATTTAGCAGTTTATTATTATAACCAGAGCAGGATAGAAGATCGTATCACGAAGTAATAGTGGTAAATCCGGAATAAAGTTCGTCCGGAGGGTGAAAGTCCTCAATTCGATGAGGAGAAAAGGAGAGATTGATTCTTTATGA
Organism: uncultured Clostridia bacterium; assembly: GCA_944391225.1. Taxonomy (GTDB): domain Bacteria; phylum Bacillota; class Clostridia; order UBA1381; family UBA1381; genus Ornithomonoglobus. The sequence continues at coordinate 96,433 of CALXSS010000001.1, read as the reverse complement.
AAGTCGTACAGAAAATGATTCTCAGTGCATTTTCATTAACTGCTGTGCTCGGTACATCAGCAATGGCAGCCGATCTTAGCGGCTGGGCAGTATCGGGATATCAGTCAGCGAGTGAAGCAGGCTTGGTTTCATATTCGGTTGTATCGAACAACTTAAAGGATTCCATCACTCGTGAGGAATTCTGTGAACTTGCAATGAATTTGTACAAAAAGCTTACTAACGAGGTAGTTCCGGTGCCGGCAGGCTCACCGTTTACCGATACTGACAGCGTAGCGGTAGCTCAGGCATATAATTACGGAATAGTTCAGGGAACAGATGATAATACTTTTACACCTGACAGACTCGTAACAAGAGAGGAAATGGCGAAGATGCTCGTAAGCACGTTAACCGCCAGCGAGGTTGTTTTTAATATCGCTGACGGTGCGGACACGTCTTACGTAGACAGCTTTTCAGACGGTGACGATGTGAGTGCATGGGCAATGTCATCAGTCAATACTGCTCTTAACTATGAGCTTATGACGGGCGTTACAGATACAACGCTTGAACCTCTTACAGCTACATCAAGAGAGCAGGCAATTGTTAGCGTGAACAGATCATATTCAAAATTCGGTTCACCTACATATTCAGCTGATTCTATGCCGGAAATAATACTTCCGGAAGATGGCGCTGAGATAAGCACGGAAAGCTTTGATGTTGAGTGGACTACTCCGTCAAACGCCGTGTCATATCATGTGATAATCAAGAATTCATCAGCCAAAGCAGTGCTTTTAAAGGACGTTGACTCGAATTCAATTACAGTTACAAGTAGTGCTTTGCCGAATGGTGACTATTCAATAACAATCGGCGCAGTGCTTGCCGATGGCTCGGAGGTATACAGCCTTCCGGTTGATTTCACATATTCATATGCTAAGAACAAAACTGTAGCTGCAACAGCGACAAGCAGTTACACATCATCAAATCCGACAATACAGAGTATCATTGACACAGCCGAAAGTTTCCTTGGTCTGCCATACGTATGGGGCGGAACAACGCCTTCAGGTTTTGACTGTTCAGGATTTGTTCAGTACGTGTATGGTCAGAATGGATACAGTCTTACAAGAACGACATATACTCAGTGGGATAACGACGGTACTTATGTATCAAAGAGCGATCTGCAGCCCGGAGATCTTGTATACTTCGGTTCAGGCGGTTCGCCGTCACACGTTGGCTTATATGTTGGCGACGGCATGATGATACACTCACCAAGAACCGGTGATGTTGTAAAGTTCTCAACAATTGAAAGTGGATATTATGCTGATTGTTATATGGGAGCAAAAAGAATAGTAAATTGATGATCATAATTTATTATACCGGACTGCGAATGCGGTCCGGTATTTTTTTTACCCTTTTATATGGCATTTAATTACTTTTATGGAATACAATGTATGATGATTGTATGCGTATTGTGGCATGGTAAGGTGTATTAACAGAAAAAAGCAATAAAAAATGTCCTAAAACAAATTATTTTAGGACAAACAATAAACAAAACATAATGGGCTGAGGCTTAAAGCCAAAAACCTACAAAGATTCACTATATACTAAGTATATCACAGAAATTTCCGAAAGTCAAGCAGAATTACAACTTTCGGCATATAGCACAAAAACATACCGATACAACTGCTATCCAAATGTAAATGAAGGGAGAAAACAGAATGACAAATGCAAACGAATTAAATTACAGTAACAGAAAAAATGATATTTGCAGTGTTAAAGCAGCGGACAATATCAGCAGCTATGTTTTTGAACACAGCAAAACCAGTGCCGGAAATGCGTCTGAAATGTGTCTTGCTGAGTATTTAAAGGATTGGATAAGAAATGTGACAGGTATAAAGGAAACTACAAGGAATGTTTACGCGGGACATATATCTAATCATATAATACCAGCAATCGGCGATATTGTGCTCAGCAGGATAGACACCGCTTTGCTTCAGGGATTTGTAACGTTGCTGGAGCTTGCGCCATCAACGGTGAGAGTCGTTTACAACGTACTCAGATCGGCGCTAAAGCATGCGCACAGCATGAATTTGATAGAAGATGTTTACAGCGATGTAGTCCTGCCAAAGCGGGTGCGAACAAAAAAGATTGTTCTTACGCGCGATGAGCAAAGACGGCTGGAACAGGCTGTTTACGAGCCTGAGGATATAGGTGTACTCATATGCCTGTATACAGGTATAAGGATAGGCGAGCTCTGTGCTCTGCGTTGGAAAGACATAGATCAGGAGGCGCGGGTGATGCGGATATGCGGTACCCAGGCTCGAATAGACGGCGAAATAAGAATAATACCGCCAAAAAGTGAAATGTCATCAAGATCAATACCGATACCGGAGTGTATAGCAAAGCTGCTTACAAAGGACGGCTCGTCGAGCGAATATGTAATATCCGGCAAAAACGGAGAGCCGATGGATGTGCGTACATATAGGCGCAGATTCAAAAGACTGTTGAAAAAAGCGGGGCTTCCTGATATACAGTTTCATGCTCTCAGGCATACATTCAGCACGCGCGCGATAGAGGTTGGCATGGATTACAGAACTCTGAGCGAGATACTTGGTCACTCCTCAGTAGCGATAACACTTGACCTCTATGCCCATTCGCTGGACGCGCATAAAAGGATGCAGATGGATAAAATAAATATGATATACAACAGGTAAATTAATACATGAACGGATAATGTCCTAAAATAATTTGTTTTAGGACAGCGGTATCGGGTGTTTACGGGATTACACTTGCAATAACAGGTATAACGGATAATTCAGACGGTGCAGGCGAGGAAACATAAAACCTCTGTCATTATTTTATCACGATAGAACAGGATTTAAAAGCTTAGATAATAAAGTTTTTTTAATATTCTTTGTGGAAAATAGATGACGGTGTGATCCGTAGCGGCGTCATACAGGGGAGGGCTTTTTATGGAGAAGATATAGCCGTAAAACGGCAAAGAAGGGCTAATAATGCAATAATAAATATATGCTGCTGCGGCATAGCTGCGGCGCATTAAGAAAGGAATGGTTATATATTATGAAGAATAAACCTTATAGTAGGTTAACGGCGGCAGTCGCGGCAGTATCGATAGTAATAACAAGCGGTATTGTTCCGGCAACTGCGAGCGCGGCGAGCAGTACAGCGGCTTCTTATAGCTTCAACACTGCCGGAGACACTCCTGCATGGTCAGCTACGCGCTATACTGTAAATGTAGTGCCGTCAGATGATAGCAGCACGACAACTTTATCGGGCGACAAGGGCGTTCTTCGGTTTGTTTCGGCAGGTAATGTAGGAAACGGTGCCGGCACAGGCTATTCACGCTGCGAATATGATTTTTCTGAGCTTGTAGAGGGCGCTGAGAGCTATACGGTATCATACAAGGTCTATTTCAATCCGGATATGCGCGGAGTAATAGGTCTGGCAGACAAAAGTATCAGAACATCATATGACAGAAACACAGTGTCAGTTGAAGGAATGATCGGTCAGCTGGGTCATTTTGACGGCGGAAATGTTTTGAGACGCGAACCTGATGATGGAGACAGAGGCTTCCTTTCAAGTCTCAGCGAAAATTGCTGGATAAATGTGACCACGACAGTCGAGGGAGACAGCTACACATCTGTTCTGACCGGAACAGCAACAACAACGGAAACAGGAACTCTTTCATCAAAAGGGATCACATCTCCCACAACTCTTGAAATGGCATGTTATTCACCTGGAGGTGCAGCCGTTATAGAGCTTGACGATCTTAAGGTAACAGTTTCTTATCCGGCGGCAGACGGAACAAGCAGCGTTATAAAGGATACATATATTGATTATGCAATGGGCGGCTCAGGCGACTGGTCATATAATAATGGTATAGTATTTACAGATAAGACCTCGGCAGTTCATTTTGAGGGTATCCCTTCAAAGGATGAGGCGGGCTATGGAACGGATTCAATAACCGTGCCGTTAAGCGCCATTCCCGACGATACCCGTGAAATAAAGCTTTATACAGATGTGCAGCAGAGCTATGATATGGCGCAAGGGTTGGCGTCTTATTCAAATGTGACGGTAGGCGGCAGAACTGTAAGAAGCTTTGCGCCGTCATTGATAAATGACAGCGTAAGCGGTATTGATCTTGGCGGAAAAACACCGTTTGCAACGCTGACATTCAGCACTGCGGATAAAAAGAGATATGTGCAGGTAAACGGCGGAGAAAAGACAGAGATAGAAAACGGCAATGATATAGTTGTTCCGGCAGCTGATCTTGGCAGCGGCGAGGACAGCTTTGACCTGCTTGTGTATGTAAACGCTCTTTCCGACAGCAAGCTTACAGCCGGAGCTCTTGGCGAGCTTAAGCTGAATTATAAGGGACCGGAGCAGAAATTGTTCAGTCTTGAGCCGGCGTCGCCGATAGATAAGAAGGTAGCGTCAACACCGTCGAACGGGGATAAATACTATTTTGGACAGCTCAATGCAACTGATCTCAGCAGCATAGCGGTTTCGACAAAATCAGCAGCTGCAAATGATATGAAGATCAATTTCTATGCTTTGCAGCAGCAGGCGGGCGATCTTTCCTCAGCGGTGTTTGCTGATGCTGACAAGATAGGCACAGCTTCTATTGCAAAGGGAGCATCGAGCGGCACAGCGCAGATCAGCAAAACACTTGGGGATAATATGTATATATACGGTGTTGTAAGCGCTCTTGACGGAGACGGCAAAGGAGTTGCCGCAGCTGAGGTGGATACAGCTACATTCGGTTATAAGAGTATAGCTCTTGTACAGAGTGAGGTGCAGCTCCAGTACTTCCTCCAGAACACAAAGATAGACAGCAACAGAGTAATGCCTGAGGGAGTGTTCAGCACAGATTATTATAATGAGTTCTCGGCTCAGTATGATAAGATCACAGAGCTGTATAATGCGGCAGACAGCGATTTCAGCTCGAAGTTTATGGCAGAATACACATATCTTGAGGAAAGCAAAAAGGGCTGGGACGTAGTAAAGAGCATTTCTGAAAACCTTAGCAAAGTATATGAGGATGTAAACGCAGCTGAGGATAAATACGCAAAGGCAAACGAGTCACGCGACACTATTTTTGCTGTTCAGGATGAGTACGAGGCTCTGTCTACAGCTACAGCACAGAAATTTGTAGGTCAGTTCAATTATTCACAGCTCAAGGAGCTTAACGACATACTTGTAAACGGCGATGCAGAGATAGTCGAAAGCTATGCAGAGGCTATAAATATAGTATGGGATACAGAGAAGAATGAATCAAGGATAACACAGGAAAACTATCTTATCAATTCTGGAGCGATAGAAACACTGCGTGAAAGATACAACAATGTAAGCAGCTATCCGCAGCAGGTCCAGGACGAGATAAATAAGTATGATCTGGAAAATATCCTTGCTGCAGTCGATTCAGATGTAAACTCAATTTTTATGCCGGCAACAGCGGAGGATTTTAAAACAAAGTTTGCTGTGGTAAAGGAGGCATATGAGAAAGCTGAGACATATGACGGAAAGTATGCCGCTGTATACGGACTTAATGATCTCAACGATATATATGCTGAAATAAAGAGCAGTGAATACAGAGAAAGCATTGCGGGTATGACAGACGGCGCGTATGAGGAATATGAGGGATATATCACAAAGCTGTCAGCAGAGGTACTTGCGAATGTATATCTTGAAAAGGTAAATGCGCTCAAGTCTGCAATAGCAGAATCACAGGGTGTAACAGCTGAGAAATATGAGGTATTCGCAGCACAGTATAATGAGGCTCTAAAGGCTAAGCAGGCATATGAGGCATCGGGTGAAACACCGGTAACACCGGAAACTGAAAGTGCGATAGCTGAAGCGAACGAGTATATGGATGCAGCGGCAAGAATGATAGATGCAGCGGCTGAAACAGCTGTAGCAACAGCAAAGGCTGCAATAGACGATATATCGACAGTAGAAAACACCGTTGACAGCTTCACAAAGGTAAAGCTTGCTCAATATCATTTCAACGCACTTGGCACTAACGGAAAGGCATATCTGTCAGGACAGGACAAGGGAGATTCAACATATGGAAAGACGCTTGAGGAAGCTGTAAGCGAGATGAGCGGTCTTGTATCGGAAAATGAAAAGAGCATGCAGGCTCTGTTTGATAAGTATGATGCAGACTGTGTATCATATACCGGATCGCTTAATTACACATCTGACAAGGATGAGTATACAGTCAAGACGGCAGAATATGAAAGCAGCTACAAAAAAGCGGCAGAGTCGCTTGATAAGCTCAACAGAACAGCAAACGGCTCAGTAAGATATGACAGCAAGAATATGGTTTATGTTGTGGACAGCGCGTCAGCATCGGCGCTTTACACAAGCATTGAGAGAACATATAAAACTCTTGCGGATTACACATCAGCTATAACCGCGCTCAAGGATAAGGGTATGGCTTATTCTAAGGCAATACAGTCAGCTATAGATTTCTATTATGATGGTGAAGGAAAAACATATGCTGATTTTGTAGGCGATGGTGCAATTGCTGATGAGGCAATAGCTGAGCATATCGAAGGACTTTATGACAGCGTTATCGATTACTACCTTGACGAGCTTGTAGAAAAGGGCGAGGAAACTGCTGACAATAATACAGAAGCAGCACAGAATACAAACAAGATAAGAACAGCTGTAAACAACGCAAAGACAGCCTTTGCAAACGCGGTGAGCAAATATTCATCAGAGTACATGAAGGTCACAGGAGCTGAGGCATCGGATCTGGATCTTTCAGCATCGGCGGACTATATCACAATGTCACAGGAGCAGGCTGACGCGTATGGCAGAATAGAGAATGCCGTATCGGCAAAGCTTTCAAGTGAGTATGATAAGGATATGGAGATACAGGATGCCAAGGAGGCAAAGGAGACAGCTGCAAAGGCAGAGGTAGACGAGCTTGTTTCACTCATAAATGAGCTTTATACAAAGGTATCTTCACACACGTATACGAGCGAGGAGGATATTGAGGCAGACAGAATGCAGTACGCAGGTCTTTCGTCAAGAGCTGCTGCAGATGTTGGCAATGTTAAGTTTGTATATTCTGACGAAACAGGAGCGATAGATTATTTCAAGAATCTTTATCCGGCTGAAGCGGACTCAAAGCTGGCATATGTTGACACCACTCTTACACAGTGGGCAAACGCGTGGGTGGTAGTATCAGCGGCAAATGCTCTTGATGTAAAGCCGATCAAGGAAGATGGAAGCTGGACTGTAAACGATGCAACAGAGTTTTCGGCTCTTTCAGAGCAGTACAATGCTCTTACAGCAGCTGAAAAGGCGAATGTAGACGCTGTAGTGGCTGTGAAGTTTGACGACCGCAGCGCGTATATAACATTGCTTAACGGAACAAACACAGATTACGCTAACAAGATCTGTGGAATAAGCGATATTATTAGCAAATCCACATATGCGGCGGCAAAGGATCAGCTTGAAGCGGTAAATGCTTATGTAAAAGCTCTTAATGATACAATTTCAGATGATAAGGCGAGCGAGGCTGACAAGGCAGCGGCTCAGTCCAAGCTTGATGTTATCAACACGTATTATGGAGAAGAAACAAGCAGACTGACAGTGCTCAACAATCAGGCGGTTGTAATAGCTCCGGCTTACAGCTTTGACACGCTTGTGGATGATGCGAACGCGCTTGTTGATCCTGAAGACACCTCTGTTAATGCTGAGGCTATCAATGCTAAGCTGAGCGAGGCGGAAAAGGTATATGACGAGATGATAGCAGATTCAAAGAAATATGTTACTAACTATGCCCTGTACGAGGCTCTTGTAAACAAGTACGGCGCAGGCGGCAAAGATGAATGCGCTTGATGAAAAGTATCCGGTATATTCAAATGTAAAGCCGAGTGCGGCTGTGACAAATACAATGGAGCAGCTCAAGTCTGATATTTCAAGCCTTGGCAGGGTAATGGATACCATAACACTTATCAATGCTATAGGCGCAGTAGATGAGAACTCAGGCGATGCAATAAGCGCTGCGCGCGCGGCATATGATGCTCTTACAGCTGATGAAAAAACAAAGGTGTCAAATTATGCAATGCTTGTCGAAGCGGAAAACACTTATAATTCACTTGACACGATCAAGGCGGCAAGAGCACAGGCTGATGTGGTTTCAGGATTGATCTCGGCTATAGGCGTTGTAGGTGAAAACTCGGGCGATGCTATAACTGCTGCAAGAACAGCATATGACGCTCTTTCGGAGCTTGCGAAGAGCTTTGTAACTAATTATGATGTGCTTACACAGGCAGAGGAGGATTACAAGGCATTTGTAAATGTTGAGGGCGACATAGACGGCGATGGTTCAGTAACAGGCAGTGATATAAATGCTGTAATTCAGTCTATCCTTGGAAAGGTAGAGCTTACAGCTGAACAGAAGTCAAAGGCAGATCTCGACGGTAACGGTGTAGTAAATGTTCTTGATCTTCTCAAGCTTATAAGTATTTGGTAATATATTGCAAATATAACAGGGAGGAGAATATCATGAGAAAGAAAATACCTGCGATTCTGCTGTCCTTATGTATGCTGCTTATGCTTATGCCGTCGGCTCTTGCTGCGCAAACACGCGCCGCTATTGAATTGGACAAGTCCGAGGTGCAGCGCGGCGGACAGATAACGGCTGTTGTAAGCATAAAAGACGCCGTAAATGCTACGGGCGCAACGTACAAGCTCACCTATGATACGTCGGTGCTTGAGGCGGTAAGCGCTGAGAAAGGCAGTCTTATGAATTACAGCTATGCCTCGATAGGCATGGTAAGCATGAAACAGGGCTCTGTGAATGCGGTGCTTGGATTTGACAGCGCTTATAATATAACAGATGATGTTCTGTTCACAGTAACCTTCAAGGTAAAGGAGGAGGCTGTTCTTGGAATGCACCGGGATGTAATCGCATGCTCATCAAATGTAAAGGATTGCAATATTTCTGACAGCACAGGAGCGGCAGTGCAGATATCCACTGAGGCGCAGTCGGATATCAATGTAGTTGCGGCTCCGGCTAAGATATATACATTAAATGTTGAAGCGGACAAGATGTTCCCATTGACGGGTGATATAGTCACATATAAAATAACCGCGCCCGAGGCAGTCCAGATCTCAGGCTGGCAGGCGGATCTCAGCTATGACCCTGAAGTGCTTGAATATGTGGAGGGCGGATTCTATATGTCCGGCGGATATATCAATGATGTTGAAAGCGGCGGCGCGGCTTCCGGAAAAACTGTCCTGCTTTGGGCGGATATGTCAGGGGGCACGGCAGAGTTCAGCGGTGATGTGGCGTATGTGTCGTACAGGATAAGGAAAGCGGGCAGCACAGCTATACAGACGAAGGTTGTATCAGCTCCTGCTGAGTGCGCAATGAATTTTCCGGAGGTCACAGTTTCCGGCAATGGAGTGATCAGCGCGTCAGCAGACAAAGCAAAGGCGAAAGCCGGAGATACTGTAAAGATAACAGTATCCGCGTCAGAGTTTAAAAATCAGGCTGGGATACAGTTTGATGTTGTGTATGATCCATCATCGTTCAACATAGACAAAGATACTATTAAGTATTACAGCGGCGCAGATTCAAGGCTCATAGAGGAGGGCAGAATAAGATTTCTCTATGCTGATATGACCGGCATAACAGGCGAGGCTGAGCTTATTACTTTTGAGCTGAAAGCGACAGGGAAAAATGGCGGTACAGCATCAGTAGGCTTTGAGGACGCGGTAGGCGAGCCTGTGTTCAGAACAGAGGGCGCAGAGGTGTATCTGTTTAACAGTGAGGATACTGAAAAGATAAACAGAGCAGCAGAGCTTATACAGTCTCTGCCGGCGGCGGAGGATATTACAGCGGAGAATTACGACACTGTAAAAGAGGCTGCCGAGCAGGCGAGAACAGCATATGAGCTTTTGCCTGAGGAGGCAAAGGAGCTCGTTGATACAGCGGCGCTTGAAGCATGCGAGAATGTTTTTGCCGATGTACAAGGTGTAATAGATATAATAGATGCGCTTGAGGAGCCTGAAGCTGCAAAATATCTGACAGCATCCACAGCTGTTGCAGCTGCTCGAGCTGCATATGATGCTCTGAGCGATGAGGCTAAGACAAGAGTAAATAATTATGATAAGCTGACGGCGGCGGAGGCGGTGCTTGCGGAGCTTAAGAGCGCTGTGGACAGCACAGAGGCCCTTATAGAGGCAATAGGCGATGTCACTGCTGAAAGATATACCGAAAACAAGGCTGCTGTTGCTGCAGCAGAGGAGGCTTACGGAAAGCTGGAGGGCGAGCAGAAGCAGGCGGTAGAAAACGCCCAGCAGCTCAGCGACGCGCAGAGCGCGCTTTCGGAACTGAAAAAGCAGGTAACAGCTGTTGAAATCGCTATCAACGCCATAGGCGAGGTAAATAAAGAAAACTATAAGGAAAAGAAAGAGATAATAGAGGCGGCAAGAGCTGCATATGATGCGCTTACTGAGGATATGCGCGGGGATGTCAGCAATGCGGGCGCGCTTTTGATGGCTGAAAGCATATATGAACAGTTTGCGAGAGATATTGATATTGAGATTCAAACGATCAATACAGGCTACGAGGTCAGCGTTATAAAAAATAACGAGCAGATGAGCGATCAGACTGTCATAATTGCCGTTTATAATAATGACGGTACACTTGCAGAAGCAGTAATGACCTCAACCGCTCAAAGCGCTACTACAACAGTGGAAGCAGATACAAAAAATCAGAGCTGCCGCGTGTTTGTCTGGGATTCCGCGTCAGGAATGCGTCCATATGAAAGCGTAAGCATTACTCAGAAATAATAATGGAGTGAAATTATGGCAAAGTCAATGGCTTTAGCGGCTGTGTTTATGTCGGCTGTGATCGCTGCGCAGTCCTGTGTATATGCAGCGAACAGCGGCGCTCCTGTAGATATTACGGTGAGTAAAAATCAGATCGGTATGGGAGAAAGTGTCCTCATAAGTGTCTCGCTCCCGTCGGATACTGATGCCAACGGCGCGGAGGTGCGTATAGCATATCCACAGGACATGCTGTCAGTGAATGAGGTCACGGAGGGCGGCGTAATGGAGGGCGCTTATGCAAACAGCGTCAAGCAGGACACCGGAGAGGTTCGGGCTGTAGCCATATGGGAAGATACCATATACGGCGGCGGAAGCGTTATATCAGTATTACTGACTGCTGCAGAGAGCGGTAGCGCGGATATAACCGTGGATGGAAGATGTACTTACACTGATCTATCTTCCGTAACGTTCTCAGAGGAGATCAATATAGATATAGATCAAACATATGAAGATCTTGCGGAGGGGGATCAGGCGATAGGTGAGACTGCGCCTGATGCGGACCGGGCGAATACCGAAAATGAAAGCACATCAGACACTGAGCCGCCGAAAAGCACCGAAGCGCCTGTGCAGACACAGGCAGCAGCTGAGCGCAGGACTGCATTTAAAGATACTGACGGTCACTGGGCTGAGAGCGAGATAGAACAGCTTGTTTCTGCCGGAGTGATAGACGGATTTGATGATGGTACATTCAGACCTAACGAAACTGTAACACGTGCGCAGTTTATAAAGATGCTTGTATCCGCTCTGGGGCTGGATACAGACACCGCAGTAAAGATATTTGATGATGTTGACAGATCAGCGTGGTATTCGCCGTATGTCACAGCGGCGTATTCTGCGGGGATAGCGGAAGGTGATGGAACGTATTTTTACCCTGAAAGCGAGATAACTCGAGAGGAAATGTCGCTGATGGCAGCACGTGCCTGTGGTTTGTCGGCGAATAGCACGGCGGAGTTTTCTGACGGCGATGATATTTCGCCGTGGGCGGAGGAGGCTGTAGCCGCATTGACTGAGAAAGGTATGATACAGGGCTTTGAGGACGGCACGTTCCGTCCAAAGCAGCCGGCAACGAGAGCACAGTCGGCTGTCATACTTCTCAGACTCATTGATCAGGTTATATAAACCGCTCCTTTTCTCTCTCTGAAATATTGCAAGACGACAGGATTTTTCGTCTTGCATATTTTCTAATAGATGCGGTATGTATAATATATCGGCTGCTGTAAACTCGTTGAGTTTGCAGCAGCCTTTTTTAATGTCTATTACAGAAATTTACCAAAAAATTCGATGACCGCGCTTACATCGGTCTCATGCGCTCCGCTGTGGGTGTGGCTGATGAAGTTATCGGGCTTGCCTGAAATCGTGTATATTTTTTTTAGCTCCTCCGAGGTCTCGCATACTCCGCTGTGCGGGAATATCCTGTCGTTTCTGCCGTTAGTGAGCAGCAGCGGCAGTGGAGCGCTAAGACCTATTATATCGGCGCATTCGCCTATATCAAGTATTCCTGGTATATAGTTGTCAACGCAGTGTTCCATTGCCATTATAGAGCTTCTGAACGAGGCGCCGTAGTTCGATATAACGGCAGCCTCGATACGGCTGTCGGCGGAGCTGAGCAGCGATGCTATGAATCCTCCGCCCGATACGCCGTAAACGAGAAAGCTGTTTATGTCAAGAAGCTCTGATGCCGCGTCCATTACGCATTGAGCCTGAAATGCGCGCAGTCCGGCAAGGGTCATACCATACATGAGCAGCAGCTCAGAGTTTGCGTAGCAGCCCTTATAGCCGTCAGAATAATTTTCCTTTACTGCCTTGCCGAAACCTATAAGCTCCGGAACAAGCACTCTGAAGCCTGCTTCTCGCAGCTTAAGCGGCAGCCATTTGTGGAATGGATCCTCTTGCCCGTAATCTGAAAAGGAGCCGCGCGCGCCGTGCTTGTCGTGACCTGGAAGATACAGCACTGTTTTGTAGTTGCTTTTTATAGGGTCGAGTATCCAGAGCTGCGTATTAAGTCCGGGCAGTATTTCAAGGCATAGCTCTCCCTGAGCGGTTTCGGACACAGATACGCCTGAATACATATTTTCAAGCTTATCAAGTCCGAGCGATGTATGCAGGCGAGTATATTTGTCCTCTGAAAGCATGCGCAGCTCATCAGCATCACGTGCGAGCGACAGCGGCTCATTTCTTCTTCTGCTGTAAAGATAGTCAAAAAAGTCATCGGTATTGTATTTCATATAGATCTACCTCGCAAATAAGTATTTAATAATATTTTAACCTTTTACGGGAAAAAAGTCAACTTTACATTTTAACGATTTTATGCTATAATAGTTACGTTCAAAATCAAATAATTGTAAAACTCAAGCGGAATTTACGATCGTTGCTTGAATCGGATCAATTGCTGAGATCTGTTTCACAATTGCACGTACGGTCATAATAAGAAAGAGGTAGATGATCATGATAGTTGGTTTGAAAAAGGCGATCCTGCATATTCTTGACGCAAGCTCAGGTGTAAATGTATTTTCAGATGAGCTGCTGGATATAGAGAATGCCGAAATAAATACTTTTATAACAAAACATATAGAAAAGATATATGAATCAGCCGCGCTGCGTCCGGCGGAGTTTAAGGAAACAAGCGGGTTTAGAGCTAAGATAGTACAGTATCGCAACGGTGATATAAGCTTTGCGGAGCTTTCGCGAAATGCCGCGGAACGCATAAACGACGCTGTGGCAGCGTCGGAGGAGCCGAAGTCGTGCGACCTTATTGTTTGCGAGTTTGTTGTGAACGAGGCTGATATAATAGGTATACTAAAGTGTGATAACAAAACCGGAATGACTCATACTGTAGTACAATCTGAGGGACATGTGCTCAATAATATAATAAATCATTATGCCATACTGCCGCCGGTATCACAAAAGATAGCGGAATGCGCATTCATCAACAAGGACACAGAGGAGCTCAGGTACGCGGGAAAGAACCATAAGATAGACGGCTCTGCTGTGGATATAATCGCCGAGCTGCTGCTTGAATGCGAGTATGAAATATCACCGCGCGAAAGTGCGAACACAGTTACTCGAGTAGCTAAAAAGGTTGCGCTTGAAAATGGTGCGGATACAATTGAAACAGTAGCAAGAATAAAAGAATATGTTACAAAGAATATAGAGGAAAACACGTATGATTATGTTGATACGGATGAGGTAGCCGACATGGTGTTTGAGGGACTGCCCGGTATGAGAGAGGAATTTGTTCAGAAGATAGAAAAAGCCGGAGTGCCTAAAAAGGTGGAGGTAAACAATTATCTTACAAAAAAGATGACGTCAAATGTGCGTCTTTCCACCGATACGGGGGTGGAGCTTTCGTTCCCGCCGGAGTATTATAAAAATCCGGAGTTTATTGAAATAATAACGAATGAGGACGGAACTATATCAATAAAGATAAACAGCATAAAGGAAATAACGAACAGATAGTTTAACTTAAGCATAAACAATTGACATTGAAAACGAATTATTGTATAATATATAAGGAATAGTGTGTATATTACAGGAGGAATCGTCATGAAGGAGGAATTGACTGCCGGGGGCAGAGAATTTCTGTATGCTCTGCTGTGGGCGGCAGGACTGTATTTTATCTGCGGTGTTATGATGTCGCTGTTTGGCAGCTACGCATTTATTGGCGGAATAATATCGGTAATAGTATTTTGTATATATGGATTTTTTATATTGACGCATTATACCTCGCGCTTTACATACTCGATAAAAAACAAGCGTCTGCGCATCAACAGAATGATAGGTAAGCGCAACAAGGAGGTAGAGCTTAACTGTACCGATATAGAGGGATTGTATTATGGATATAAGCCTTCGGATTTTCCTAAGCCATGCCAGAGTATGCGAAAGAGTATAATAACGAAAAAGCATTCGCTTTATATAGCTTATAAAAACAAGGAAGGGGAGCGGTGCGGTGTAGTTATAGAGCCGTCTGATAAGCTCCGGAAAAAGATAACATTATTGAAGGACAAGGTTGTAAACGATGACTAAAATAATTGGTGTAAGATTCAAGCCGGTCGGAAAAATGTATTATTTTGATCCGCTTGATTTTGAAATAAAGCGCGGCGATTATGTAATTGTTGAAACGAGCCGCGGCATAGAGTACGGCGAGGTGACCTTAGGCATAAAAGAGGTGGATGAAAGCAGCGTGGTAAAGCCTCTAAAGGGAGTGCTGCGTCTGGCTGATGAGGAGGATACGCGTCGGTTCAAGGAAAATAAGGAGAAAGAAAAAGAGGCGTATCGCATATGTCTTGAAAAGATAGCCGCGCATAAGCTTGATATGAAGCTCATAGAGGTAGAATATACGTTTGACGGAAATAAGCTGCTGTTTTATTTTACGGCAGACGGCAGAGTGGATTTTCGTGAGCTGGTAAAAGATCTGGCGGCTGTATTCAGAACAAGGATAGAGTTGCGTCAGATTGGCGTAAGAGACGAGTCAAAAACGCTCGGCTCTATAGGCGTGTGCGGAAGAAACCTTTGTTGCTCGCAGTTTTTGGGCGAGTTTGTGCCGGTATCTATAAAAATGGCAAAGGAACAGGGACTGTCGCTCAACCCGTCGAAAATATCAGGCGCCTGCGGCAGGCTCATGTGCTGCCTTAAATATGAGCAGGACACATATGAGCAGCTTATCAAGGAATCGCCGCGGACAGGCGCCGCGGTAATGACTCCGGAGGGCAGGGGTACTGTAGTCAGTGTAGCTCTTTTGAAGGGCAGAGTAAAAGTGCGTTTAGGCGAGGGTGATGAAAGCACTCAGAAAGATTTTTCAGTGAACGAGATCTCCGCGATCGACAGTTTGCCAGAACCGGAGGAGGAAATTATAACTGACGAGGAATTGAAGCTGCTTGAGGAGCTTGAAGACCCCGAACAGGAGGATAAAAAGCGTCCGCAAAAGCCGCGTCACAATAAGCATAAGCGGCAGGAGCAATCCAAGGAAGATCCGGAGCGGCGCGAGTACCCCAAAAAGCAAGGGGATAATAACAGTGGGCGGCGTCCATACCGAAGCAAGAATGCGCATAAGAAACATTTTCAAAAAAAGCAGCCGGAGGAAAATTGACAGTATGTGTCCGGTTATGTAGGAAATGACCAATAAATGAACCTCTGTAAAGCAAAAGATTATATTGTATAAAAAAAATATAAATTATTTTGATTTTTTACTTGAAGTTATGGTAAAACGGTGGTATAATCAAGGTAAGACGAAAGTCGAACAAAAAACTTCAGGAGGTAAAAACATGGCTTATAAAATTGACGCAGATGCTTGCATCAGCTGCGGCGCATGTGCAGCTGAATGCCCGGTAAGCGCTATTTCAGAGGGCGAGAGCGCATACGTTATCGATGCAGATACATGTATTGATTGCGGTTCATGTGAATCAGTATGCCCGGTTGGCGCACCGTCAGCTGAATGATTTTAACCGTTAAAGGGCGGTTCGGATACTTCCGGCTTCGGACGGAGTGTTCGGACGCCCTTTTTACTGTGTGTTTGCCGTGTTTAAGCTATATTGCAGACAGCTGTAAGGCGCGTATAGCGCTTTATATCTGCCGGTGATATCATAAAAGGATAATTGGGTAAATTTCAGGTTTAAAGAAGTTAATGAATCAGAGAATCTGGAGGAAATAATGAGGCGAAGAATAGCATTTTTTTTGTCTGTATTAATGGCTGCATTTGTGCTGTGCAGCTGCGGCGGAAACGTTGTGGTACAGAATGAGGTAAAGCGCCGTTCGGCAACCGGACCGAGCTGGACTGTACTGATGTATATGTGTGGATCCACATTAGAGGAGGACTATTCGCGTGCTGGTGAGGTGCTCAGCTCGCTTTCATATGATCTGCCTGAAAATGTGAACGTGGTGATAGAAACAGGCGGTAGCCGCACATGGAGTCTTGAGGATGTGTATTGTGAATACTTGCAGCGATTCGAGGTGCAGAAAAACGGACTCAGGATGGTGGATCAGACGGCATCGGCGAGCATGGGCGAGGCTGATACGCTGTATGAATTTATCGAGTGGGGAATGGGAGCATATCCGGCAGATAATACGATAGTTGTTTTATGGGATCATGGCGGCGGGCCGTTAGGCGGCGTGGCATATGATTCAGAGTATAACTTTGACAGCCTGGAGCTGAACGAGCTGCAGGAGGCTTTGAGCCGTTTGAAATCAAAACCGGATATGATAGGGTTTGACGCAAGCCTTATGTCCAACCTTGAGACGGCGTCAGCTCTGTCACTGTATGCAGACTATATGGTGGCGTCAGAGGATATAATGCCTATGAGCGGCTGGGATTACAGAGGACTTTTTGAATACATATCAGAGAATCCGACAGCGTCTGTAAGCGAGGTGGGCTCTGTGATATGCGATGGAGTGAAGAATACGGCGTCAGGTCAGGAGGCTGATTTTGTTTCAATGGCTGTATCTGATCTGTCAAAGGCAACGATGCTTTCACTTGCGTTTGATGGCATGGCAGATACTATGGTTAGCGCAACAGACGATTTGAACAGTTTGAGGGATCTTTCGTATGCGATGAACGAGCTTGAGTTTCTCGGCGGGAATTCTATCTGGGAGGGGTATTCAAACCTTATAGATATCGGCGAGCTTACAGCGGTGGTCTCAGAGCATATAGGCAGTCCCGCGTCGAATATTGTCAACGCTATTAATGAGATGGTCGTATACAGAAGTATGAGCGAGTATCATAACACCTCAAGCGGATTGAGTGTTTATTATCCAAAGAATCGTGATTCGCAGGCGCTCGGAGAATATCGTGATATATGTATGAGCGACAGCTATATGGAGTATATCGAAAAAACTGTGATCGATGTTGATATCCCGGGTAGACTTTACAGCTATGAGGACAGCGCGGCATGGCAGAATTATAATGATATGGCGTATGAAAATGTAATGACTGCCGCTGCCGATATAAATGGCAGATATATATTGAGCGCGGTTCATCCTGAGATAATAACGCGCGCAGGAGTGAATTTCTATATGTATAGCTCAAAGGATGCGGGATATATATATCTGTTCAGGGACTATTCGGCAAAATATGACGCCTCAGCAGGCGGATATATATATGAGTTTGGAGGTAGGCTGCCGGAGCTTAACAGTACACCGGTCGCTATGTATCTTGTAAGCCAAAATACATGCTTTGATATATATTCCATACCGGTCATATATGAGGGGAGACTTACCAATATTCGCGTATCGAAGTCAAAGCAGGCAGATGATTACGGTGAATATAAAATACTCGGGCTTTGGAACGGAGTAGATGAATATTCAGGTATGGCAGACAGGAAATATAACGAGCTAAAAACAGGCGATATAATCATCCCAATCTATGAGGTGTATGGAAAGAGCGGCGATAAGTCGTATGTAGAGGGGGATAAGATACGAATTGGATTTGGCGGAGCTAAAATAACTGATAAGCTTATAGATGACGGCGATTACATCGTATCATATACTGCTGAGGATATGTTCGGCATAACCTATGAATGTGATACGAATAACCTTGTTTCATCAAAGGGAACCTATAAGATAATGGATTATTAATACGGCGCCTGCCGTTTTCGGGAGGAAAAAATATATGCGTAAATTGATAGCAATATGGGCAGGAAAGCTGCTGACGGTTGTCGGCAAGCTTGTCGGTAAAAAGTCATCGGCAAGCCCCGGCGCGTTCGCTTTGAAAATATGTCCTGCGCTTGTAAGCGATATAAATAAGATAGTTACGAAAAAGGTCATAGTCACCTGCGGCACAAATGGAAAAACAACGACCAATAATCTTATGTGCACTGCTCTTGAGGCTAAGGGCTATAAGGTGCTTTGCAACAGGCTGGGAGCCAACATGCTTAGCGGAATAGCTACTACCTATATACAGTCGGCAGATATATTCGGACGCGTTAAGGCGGACTATGCCTGCCTTGAAATAGATGAGGCATACACGCCAATAGTGTTCAGACAGATAAAGCCTGATATTATGGTGATAACAAATCTGTTTCGGGATCAGCTTGACCGATATGGCGAGATAGATATAACTGTAAATATAATCAAACGCGCTATAGCTGAGGCGGGAAAGGTAAAGATGGTGCTCAATGCCGATGATCCCCTATGCGTTCAATTTGGACGCGAGGCAAATGCAGAGGCGGTCTATTATGGAATATCTGAAAAGGTGCTTCCGCAGGTTGACGACACCAAGGAGGGCAGATTCTGCCCGATATGCGGCGCTGAGCTGGATTTTGAATTTTATCATTATAGTCAGCTGGGTATTTACAGCTGCCCGGGCTGCGGATATAAAAGACCTGAACCTGATTATAATATCACGGATATATCTCTTAAAGCGCCTATAAGATTTAAGATCAACGGAAAGGCAATGGAGGTAAATTACAAGGGCTTTTACAATATATATAATCTTGCCGCGGTATATGCCGCCTTAGACGTGGCTGGCGAGAGAACTGATGATTTTAATAAGCTGCTTGAGGGATATAAGCCGCAGATAGGCAGAATGCAGGAGTTCATGTTCAATAAGCCTGTCATACTGAGCCTTTCAAAAAATCCGGCGGGTTTCAATCAGGCGATTGCAACCGTTAATTCTGACGACAGAAAAAAAGATGTTATTATCGCGATAAATGACCTTGCAAATGATGGAAGAGACGTATCGTGGCTTTGGGACGTGGATTTTCATAAGATAAAGGATGATAATCTAAATATGCTTGCAACGACAGGTATAAGAGTATATGATATAAGCCTTAGATTTAAGTATGCGGGAATAAATGTGGATCTTATGACGGACAGCATGAAAAAAGCGGTGCTTGCCGCGCTTGATACTGATTCTGAGGTCGTATATGTTCTTGTGAACTACACGGCTCTGTATCCGGCTGAAGCTGTACTCAATGAGTTGAAAGGGGGAAAGGGCAGTGGCAGATAGGAGTATAAAAATAATGCACCTGTATCCGGATCTGCTCAATCTGTACGGCGACAGGGGAAACATAGAGTGTTTGAAGCGCAGGCTGCAGTGGCGCGGTATAGATGCGGAGACCGTAGCCTATACTTGTGATGATACCGGCTTTGAGCTGTCAGATGTGGATATCCTGTTTCTTGGAGGCGGCTCTGACAGAGAGCAGAAAATAGTTTGTTCTCGCTTGCTTGAGCATAAGGAAATGATAAAGGATTATGCCGAGAACGGCGGAACAATAATTGCTGTATGCGGCGGCTATCAGCTGCTTGGTAAGTATTATAAGCTTGAGGATGAGACCATAGAGGGGCTTGATGTGCTTGATATATATACAGAGCAGGGCAGCAAAAGGCTTATAAGTAATATAATACTCGAGTCGGATCTTATAAAGGCAAAAATCGTGGGTTTTGAAAATCATGGCGGCAGGACATTTATAGGCAGTCACAAGCCGCTTGGACGGGTCGTTTACGGTCACGGAAATGACGAAAGCTCGCGTGCCGAGGGGGTCGTTTATAAAAATGTTGTTGCAACATATCTGCATGGCCCTCTGCTTCCTAAAAATCCTCAGCTCTGCGATTATATACTCACAAATGCTCTCAGGCATAAATATGCGGATTTTGACGGCTTGGAGCCGCTCGATGATTCGCTGGAGAATATGGCAAACGAGTATATAGTAAACAGGTTTGTGAAGTAATATAAATACAAACGTAAACAAACTTTAAATAATAAGGGCGTGTTATTGACAATACGCCCTGTTTTTATTAAAATATATATACAGTTTGAAATCAGTATTAATAGATATGAAAAAAGGTGTAGCAGATGAGTGAGTTAAATGCAAATGCAGCTTTGACGGAGGCTGAAAAGCCAGATGATAGGAAAAGAAAAGGCATAATATTTGCCATGCTGCTTGTGGTGTTAGGGATAATAGGACTTTCAGTTTATAAATCTGTTGAGACGTATAATGACGGTCAACATGCGACGAAAGATACGAGAAAGTTCGTCACGCGATTTCCGCTTGATATAGGAAGCTTTTTTACTGAGTTTGATCCGCCGGCGGGGATATTTCTGTCATGGTATGATTATACCATAAAGCTTGGCGAGGAGGATGGTACGGAGCAGCTCAACGGAGTGATATATCCAATCACGCTTGCGGACAGAACATTGACATATGAATCTTCAAATACAGATATTGCGGAGGTAGACGGTGAAGGCAGGATAACTGCGAAAAATCCTGGCAGTGTGGAGATAACGGTGAGCAATGATTATACGGGTGAGACGGCAAAGGCATTTTTGCAGGTAACACAGCCGGTAACGGGATTTTTCCTGCAAAAGAGCACTATAAAGCTTTATACTACAGACATGGGCGTGAGGCTCGCATCGGTCATAACGCCGGATAATGCTTCAAATACAGCGGTACAGTGGTATTCAAAGGATCCGGATATTGTAACCGTTGATCAGACAGGCAGGCTGAAGCCTGTTAATACCGGCATGACCGAGGTCGTAGCCAAGACAACTGACGGAGGCTTTACAGCCAAGTGCTTTGTTAATGTAGTTAATGAAATAATCAAGGCAGAGTCTGTAACGATACAGAATAAGGAGAATATAACGCTTGAAAAGGGAGGAACATGGCTGGCGGCTGTGTCGGTTTTGCCGTCAAACGCTAAAAACAAGAGTGTGGAATGGTCATCAAGTGATGAGAGCGTGGCTACTGTGTCAAAGACGGGTAAGGTAACGGCAGTAAATGGAGGAAAAGCGATTATTACAGCTAAAAGTCCTGACGGTCCGTCCGATACGGTCGAGATCACAGTAAACAGCACGGTATCGGGCAGCGGAGACAACATGTTCAGCATGAATCCGACATACGCATCGGAGGGTGGAGTGAACTATACAACATACTCCATGACCCTGCAGGAAATGGCAGAGTTGCAGATGACCTTGAACCCGCCGCCTAAATATAATGATGGAAATGGCAGCGGTTATGCTACTCTTGAGGAGACGATGGAATATCTTGATCCGAATGAGTATTGTATGGACGCGTATAAGTATCAGTTCATGGATCTTTCACATTACAGCGGAGTAAGCGAGGAGGCTCTTAACAGCTATCTGGAGAATAAGGGAATACTGCGCGGTCAGGCGGCTGCATTCATAGAGGCTGCTAAAACGTATAATGTAAATGAGATATATCTTGTGGCGCATGCGTGTCTTGAGACCGGAAACGGCACCTCTCAGCTTGCAACAGGAGTTGAGGTGAACGGTGTGACGGTGTATAATATGTTTGGTATAGCTGCATATGATAACAGCGCGCTGTCCTCGGGCTCACAGAAGGCGTATAAGGAGGGCTGGACAACACCGGCTGCCGCTATAATGGGGGGCGCAAAGTGGATAAGCGAGTATTATATCAACTCGTCAGATGGACGCCAGAACACGCTGTACAAGATGCGTTGGAATCCGGATAATCCGGGCGAGCATATGTACGCGACTGATATAGGCTGGGCAGTAAAGCAGGCTATAATAATCGAGAGAATGGTGGATCTGTTCCCTGAGGCGTCTATATCATATGAGATACCTGTATATTCAGGATCAAACGCTGCAGTGATAACTGAGTGATTTATTTCCTGGTCAAAACATAGGGGCTGCTGCAAAGCTCAACGAGTTTTGCGGCAGCCTCTGCTTAAGAACACAAAAATAACGCGGTCAACTTGCCGCGTTATTTTTATAGTCTGTTATTTTTTCAGTGTTCCGAGGTTAGCGGCGGTGAGATAGGCGTTTATAAAGCCGTTCAGCTCGCCGTCCATTACTGCCTGGATATTGCCCATTTCAAAGCCTGTGCGCAGATCCTTGACCATTGTATATGGCTGGAATACATAAGAGCGTATCTGGTTGCCCCAGCCGTTATCGGTCTGTATACCCTGTATCTCGGATATTTTTTCTTTCTGCTGCTGTTCGGCTATTTCAACAAGCTTAGCCTTCAGCATTTTCATAGCATATTCTCTGTTTTGGAGCTGTGAACGCTGTGTCTGACATGAGGTAACTATGCCTGTTGGTATATGTGTGAGACGTACTGCGGATGAGGTCTTATTGATGTGCTGTCCGCCCGCACCTGAGGAGCGGAACACGTCCATTTTTACATCCTCCGGTCTTATATCTATTTCTATGCTGTCGTCAAGCTCCGGCATTACTTCAACTGAGGCAAACGAGGTCATTCGTTTTCCCTGCGAGTTGAATGGTGAAATTCTTACAAGACGATGGATACCTTTTTCAGCCTTAAGATAGCCGTAAGCATTTGTGCCTGAAATTTCCATTGTGCAGCTCTTTATTCCGGCTTCATCTCCTGGCAGAGAGTCCATTATTTCGGACTTATATCCGTTTTTCTGCGCCCACATCTGGTACATTCTTATTAGCATTTCGCACCAGTCCTGAGCCTCTGTGCCGCCTGCTCCGGCGTGGAAGTTAAGGATAGCGTTTGAACTGTCGTACTTACCGCTGAGCAGTGTTTCAAGCTTCATTTTTTCAAGCTTTTCGTTCAGCTCCTTGACTGTGTTCTTGACTTCGTCTACAAGGCTGCCATCGTTTTCTTCCTCTGCCATTTCGATCATCATCAGGGTGTCCTCCTGTGATGTCTTTATATCCTCAAAGGCGGCAAGCTTATCCTTGAGGTTCTTTGCACGCTGTAAAACGCGCTGTGAGTTTGCAGCGTCATCCCAGAAATCTGGTGCTGTGCACTGCTCGTCAAGCTCTTTGATCTCCGCTTCTATTTTAGCGATGTCAAAGTGAATCCCTCAAATCATTAATGCTTTTCTCCATGCCCTGGAGCTCGAGTCTGTACTCATCATACTCTAACATTATTAATCACATCCTTCTGTAAAATAGATTGTATGTATATACACGGCGCCGGTGCGGCGCCGTGTTATTCCTGTTTACGCGTTTTTACCGCAGCAGTTCTTATATTTCTTTCCGCTGCCGCATGGACAGGGATCATTTCTGCCCACTTTGTTTTTGTCGCTGCGAACGCCTGTATTCTTGAGAGAACCGTCATTACCTGTATCTACAGGCTTTGCTACCTGCTCGCGTTCTATCTTGATCCTTGGCTTTGCGTTGAGAACATATTTTACAGTATCACGCTTTATGGATTCAAGCAGTCCGTCATAGAGATCGGAGCCTATGCTTCTGTATTCAACAACAGGATCGTGCTGACCGTATGCTCTGAGACCTATCTCTCTCTTTATATGCTCCATCTCGTCAAGGTGATCCATCCAAAGGGTGTCAACGACTCTAAGCATGATAACTCTTTCAAGCTCCGGCATCTGCTCGCCGAATATTTCGCGCTGTTCCTGATAGTTCTTGTTAGCTATCTCAAGCAGTTCGGCGCGTATGTCAGCCTTTGTGATAGAGTTGAGATCTTCGTCTGTCACCTTGAATTCGCCGTTAGCGCGCAGAGTAGAGTTCGCAAACTCGGTAAGAGCGCGCAGGTTCCAATCCTCAGGTATCTCCGAGATACCGATGAAATCGTCCATGGCGCTGTCTATGATCTGCTCGATCATACTCTTGATCGTTTCGCTCAGGTCGTCGCCGTCAAGTACCTTCTGACGCTGCGCGTATATGATCTTACGCTGCTCGTTCATTACCTCGTCGTACTGGAGCACGTGCTTACGTGAATCAAAGTTGCGGCTCTCAAGGCTCTTCTGAGCGTTTTCAATAGCATTTGAAAGCATTTTTGCTTCTATGGGCTGATCTTCCTCAAGACCGAGTGTTTCTACCATCTTCTTGACTCTGTCGCTTCCGAATATACGCATAAGATCGTCCTCAAGCGAGAGGAAGAACTTTGATGCGCCCGGGTCGCCCTGTCGTCCGGCACGGCCGCGCAGCTGGTTATCGATACGTCTTGACTCATGACGCTCTGTGCCTATAATGAACAGGCCGCCTATCTTGATGACCTCGTCATGCTCTGGCTGTATCTGAGCCTTGAATTTGTCGTTGAGCTCTGCGAAAACTTTTCTTGCCTCGAGGATCTCCTCGTCGTCTGTGTCGCCGAAGCCGGTTGCCTCAGCAATAAGCTCGTCTGAGAATCCGCGCTTTGCCATCTCGTGCTTTGCGAGGTATTCGGCGTTACCTCCAAGCATAATATCTGTTCCACGACCTGCCATGTTGGTAGCTATCGTAACGGCTCCCTTTTTGCCTGCCTGGGCAATTATTTCGGCTTCCTTTTCGTGATACTTAGCGTTGAGCACGTTGTGCTTGATGCCAAGCTTTCTTAAAAGCTTGCTCAGGAGCTCTGACTTATCTACGTTTACAGTACCAACAAGAACAGGCTGTCCTTTTTCGTTACATTCTTTTATCTGCTTTATAACTGCAGCGAATTTGCCTGCTTCAGTTTTGTAAACGCTGTCCTGCATATCGATACGGATAACAGGCTTGTTGGTAGGAACGGCTACGATGTCAAGCTTGTATATATGCTGGAACTCCTCCTCCTCTGTAAGAGCTGTACCGGTCATACCGGAAAGCTTTTTATAAAGACGGAAAAAGTTCTGGAACGTTATTGTTGCAAGAGTTTTTGACTCGTGCTCGATCTTAACGCCTTCCTTAGCCTCTATAGCCTGATGCAGACCGTCGCTGTAGCGTCTGCCCGGCATTATTCTGCCTGTGAATTCATCAACTATCATGACCTCGCCTTCGGGCGTTACAACATACTGCTGGTCGCGGTGCATTACGCCGTTAGCGTGGAGCGCTTGGTTGATGTGATGGAGCAGCTTCATGTTCTCAGGGTCTGAAAGGTTTGTTATTGAGAATGCCTGCTCAGCTTTTTTAACTCCGCGCTCGGTTAATGTAGCTGTTTTTGCTTTTTCATCTACAATATAATCAGCGTCCACGTCTGTATCGAGCTGCTTATCGTCGTGCTCGGTAACAACAAGCTTTGTAAGACGCTTAACGAACATATCCGCAACGCGGTAAAGCTCGTTTGCGGTCTCGCCCATACCTGAAATGATAAGCGGTGTACGCGCTTCATCGATAAGAATAGAGTCGACCTCGTCGACAATAGCGTAATTGTGACCGCGCTGTACCATCTGCTCCTTGTGGACTACCATGTTATCTCTCAGATAGTCAAATCCAAGCTCGTTGTTTGTTCCATAGGTTATATCGCATGCGTAAGCGGCGCGTCTTTCGTCATTGTCTTTTTCATGGATGATAAGACCGCAGCTCATGCCAAGGAAACGGTATACTTTTCCCATCCATTCGGAGTCACGCTTAGCCAGATAGTCGTTGACGGTTACGATATGTACTCCGTCACCGGTAAGCGCGTTGAGGTATGCGGGCAGAGTAGAAACGAGTGTTTTACCTTCACCTGTTTTCATTTCTGCTATACGTCCCTGATGCAGTATGATGCCGCCTATTACCTGAACGTAGAAATGCTTCATCCCGAGCACTCTCCAGCTGGCTTCACGAACAACGGCAAAAGCCTCGGGAAGAAGGTCGTCAAGCGATTCTCCGTTATTGTATCTCTGCTTGAATTCGGCGGTCTTTGCTTTCAGCTCCGCATCTGTAAGCTTTGCTGTCGGCTCCTCCAGATCCATTACCTGCTTGGCAATGGGGTAGATGCGCTTGAGCTCGCGCTCTGAATACGTGCCGAAAATTTTATCGAATAAACTCAATTTTCTCACCTCGTAATTATATTATATGTAATTTTGATTTTCGTAATACATTTAGGTCATAAAGTCAAAGGTATATATTTGAATATACACAAATACTATTATAACATAATGTTTTTGATTTTACCACTGTTTTTTGAAAAAAAAGTGATTAAAATTACAGATAAATAGCGCTGTAATTTGGTGATATACGGCAAAGTAACAAACAGTTCATAATTAATTAAACAAATCAATACAATTTTTTAGGGAAAAGGTATTGACAAAGTCAGAAAAATGAGTATAATAATAAATGAAAGGTTAAAGAAAGTCAAAGTCAAAAAACTTTGCGGGAGTTGGTTAACGTGGGTATTTCAGACAGGATAGAGGCATTCATTCTGGAGCTTATGAAGCAGGAACAGGATGACTGGCTTAAGATACAGAGGAATGAGCTGGCGCAGATCTTCGGATGTGTGCCGTCGCAGATAAATTATGTTATATCGACAAGGTTCAGCCCTGAAAAGGGATATATAGTCGAGTCGAGGAGAGGTGGAGGTGGATGGGTAAAGATAAAGAAAATAAACGGAAACGGCGAGGAGGTCGGAACGCTGCATATTGCTCCGGAGATAACAGAGCGCGATGCGTTCGGGTGTATATCGGAGCTGCTTAGCGACGGGAAGATAGACAGGCAAAGTGCGAGGATAATGTGTGCGGCTCTTGGCGATGAGGTATTGCGCGATGCTGACAACCGCGACAGGGTCAGAGCAGAGGTGCTCAAGAGCATGCTGAGAGCTGTATTTGAAAATAAGAAATAGACACGCTGCTGAAAAGCTTTATTTGGCGGCAGTGAAATGATAAAGGGAGGGAATGATCGTGATGGATCTGTTTTCGGAATTGTTTGATATGTTTGACGGCTTTGATATGTTCAGTTCGCCGTATGTACAAAAGTCGGCGCAAAAGGATAATAAAGTTTGCCCGGTATGCGGTCGCAGCTGGGCAGATTTCAATAAGACCGGAAAGTTCGGCTGCGGTGAATGCTATAAGACGTTTGCTGCCGGCGCCGCTCAGGTGCTGAGGCAGGTGCATTCAAGCGCGGAGCATGCCGGCAAGATACCGTCAAAATCAAGTGCGGGAATAAAGGTAAAAAGAAGGCTTGAGGAGCTGCGCCGCCAGCTCAAGGAGGCAGTGGCTAAAGAGGATTATGAAACAGCCGCAAAGCTCCATTCGGAGATAAAGAGCATAGAGGGAGGTGTTTCGCTGTGATCTGGTATAATGATCTTAATGATGGTATTATTGTATCGTCAAGAATAAGGCTTGCAAGGAATATAGACAAAACGCCGTTTCCGGCGGCGCTCAACAGCAAGGATAAGGAAAAGGTATCAAAAAAGCTCAGAGCATCGATATTTGAGAGCAATTCAACGCTTTCGGGAGATTTTGAGCTGTATGACCTTGACAAGCTGAGCAGAAAGGAAAAAATCTCGATGCTTGAGGAGCACCTCATAAGTCCTCAGATGGTAGATGGAAGCGGACATTCTGTACTTGTGAACAAGAATAAGACAATGAGTATTATGTTCATGGAGGAGGATCATATAAGGCTGCAGGTGATAATGGGAGGCTATTGTCTGGATGAGGCGTTTGATCTGGCTGATAAGGTCGATGACGTTATTGAGGAATCGCTGACATACGCATTTGATGAGAAATTCGGATACCTTACAGCGTGCCCGACCAACGCAGGAACGGGCTTGAGGGCGTCGGTCATGATGCACCTTCCGGCGCTTACGATGACGGGCAATATAAGCCGTATAATCCAGTCGGTTTCCGGAATGGGCATAGCGGTGCGCGGTCTGTACGGCGAGGGTACGGAGGCAGAGGGCTGCATGTATCAGATATCAAATCAGATAACAATGGGGCTTACGGAGAAAGAGATAATAGAAAAAGTAAAAGCGGTTGTAAACAAGCTTTCGGAGATGGAGAGCCAGGCGCGAAAGAGCTTAAAGGAAAACCATTCTCTGGAGCTTGAGGACAAGGTGTACCGTGCATACGGCATACTGAAATATGCCAGAAGCATAGCGTCGGCTGAAGCAAAATCTTTGCTTTCGGATGTAATGCTTGGGCAGAATATGGGAATAATCAAATGCGATGGCAAAATGACGCCGATAGAATTGATGGTAAAAACGGCTCCGTCGGTTATCGCGGCGGGAAAGGATCTTGATCCTGCCGCGCGCGATAAGGCAAGAGCGGAACTGATAAGGGAAAATATATGAAATGAATATTTGATGGGAGAGTGATATTTATGTTATTTTCAAACTTTACAGAAAGAGCGAGGATCGCTATAAGTGAGGCGCACAATACAGCATGTGCTTTGGGACACAGATATATAGGCAGTGAGCACATAGTAGCCGGACTTGTTAAGGAAGGCTCCGGCGTTGCTGCAAAGGTGCTTGAGAAGGCGGATATTACAGAGGAAAAGGTAATAGAAAAAATAACTGAGCTTACAGGCTCAAATGATGCGCTCGATGAGGAAACGGAGCTTCCTCTCACGCCCCGAACAAAGAGGATACTTCAGCTTTCAGCTATGGAGGCAAGGCAGATGGGGCATAACTATATAGGCACAGAGCATCTGCTTATGGCTATACTGCGTGACGGCGAGAGCGTCGGAGTAAGAGTGCTTGTATCTCTCGGACTTAATGTGCGTCAGGTATATGAGGAGGTGATCGAGGCTCTCAGCACAGGAGTGACAGAGCCGTCAGCGACCGGAGCGTATCAGGCAGCGAAGAAGTCCAAGGGGAAATCAAGCACGCCTGTGCTTGACGAATACGGCAGGGATCTTACAGAGCTTGCGCGTGAAAACAAATTTGACCCGGTCATTGGCAGAAGCAGGGAGATTGAGCGTGTAACACAGATACTTTCAAGACGTACAAAGAACAATCCGTGTCTTATCGGCGAACCGGGAGTCGGCAAGACAGCGGTAGTAGAGGGTCTTGCGCAGAAGATAGCCGCAGGCGATGTGCCGGAGCTGTTAAAGTCTAAAAGACTTGTGTCGATAGACCTTTCAGCTATGATAGCCGGAGCAAAATACAGAGGCGAGTTTGAGGAAAGACTCAAAAAGGTAATAAACGAGGTAACTCAGTCAAGCGATGTCATACTTTTTGTGGACGAGTTCCATACTATAGTTGGCGCGGGCAATGCCGAGGGTTCTCTTGATGCCTCAAATATACTCAAACCATTCCTTGCAAGAGGCGAGCTGCAGCTTATAGGCGCTACAACTCTTAAGGAATACAAGAAGTATATTGAGAAGGATGCGGCGCTTGAAAGACGTTTCCAGCCTGTAACGGTGGGCGAGCCTACAGTTGATGAAACAGTGGAGATACTTAAGGGTATCAGAGATAAATATGAGGCTCATCACGGTGTCACAATAACAGATGAGGCACTTAAGGCAGCGGCGCAGATGTCGGCAAGATATATCACAGACAGATTTTTGCCGGATAAGGCTATAGATCTTATAGATGAGGCATCGTCAAAGAAGCAGCTTTCATCTCAGACTGCTCCGCCTGATCTTAAGGAGAAGGAAAAGCAGCTTGAAAAGCTGACAAGTGAGAGAGAGGAAGCGGTAAACGCTCAGGAGTATGAGAAAGCCGCGGAAATAAGAGATAAGGAAAAGGCTGTCCAGACCGAGCTTGACGAGCTTAAAAAGAACTGGAAAGGAAGCGGTACTTCATCTGAGCTGGTTGTTACAGAGGATGATATTGCGGAAATACTTTCGGATTGGACAAATATACCTGCGTCAAAGCTTAAGCAGGAGGAGATGGATAAGCTCCGTCATCTTGAAGATACTCTCCACAACAGGGTAATAGGGCAGAACGAGGCTGTAACTGCAGTAGCTAAGGCTATCAAGCGTGGGCGTGCAGGACTTAAGGATCCTAAAAGACCTATCGGCTCGTTCCTGTTCCTCGGACCTACAGGCGTGGGAAAGACAGAGCTTACAAAGGCTCTGGCTGAGGCTATGTTCGGTTCGGAGAACTCGCTTATAAGAGTTGATATGTCTGAATATATGGAGAAGCATGCCGTATCAAAGTTTATCGGATCGCCTCCGGGATATGTAGGCTTTGAGGAGGGCGGACAGCTCACAGAAAAGATAAGAAAGCACCCGTATTCGGTAATATTGTTTGATGAGGTTGAAAAGGCTCATCCAGATGTTTTCAATATCATGCTGCAGATCCTTGACGACGGCATCCTTACCGATGCGCAGGGCAGACGCGTTGATTTCAAGAATACTGTCATAATTATGACATCAAATCTCGGAGCCAGCGAGATACTCGGAACAGGATCCTCAAAGCTGGGCTTCAACAATACAGAGGACAGCAAGAGTGAAAAGGATACTATCAAGGATAAGGTAATGGCGGAGGTAAAGCGGGCGTTCAGACCTGAGTTCCTCAACAGAATAGATGAAATAATAGTATTTGACCGTCTTGAGAAAGAGGACATCAAGAAGATCGCCGGACTTATGCTCAGCTCGCTTGAAAAGAGACTGGCGGATAATGAGATCAAGGTAACATTTACAGATAAGGCTGTTGAAAGGATCTCAGACGAGGGCTTTGATAAGGTATACGGTGCAAGACCTCTCAGAAGAGCGATACAGAGCCGTATTGAGGATATGCTCTCTGAAAAGATAATAGACGGAGAAATATCAGCGGGAGATACTGTAAGCGTTGATTACGACGGAGAAAACTTTGTAGCTAATAAATGATGTCTGATAGACAAAGTGCACAAAAAAAGCCTTTAAATAAGGCTTTTTTTGTTTGCATATGCAGGTTGTAATTTTGCAAAAAAAAGCGTAAAATGTTACTTGGTATAATATATGCTGAAAAACAGATAATCTGTTAAATAAGTAACAGATGTTTTTCGCGCAGCGGAAGGGAAGTACATAAATGGACAGTTTATTGAATTTGGCGGATCTGGGTCAGTTTGAATACAAGTATCTGCTTGATTTAGCGTTGATACTTGTAAGCACAAAGCTGCTTGGTATGCTTACAAGGAGAGTGCAGCTGCCGCAGGTTGTGGGAGCTTTGCTGGCTGGTCTCATACTTGGACCGGCGTTTTTGGGAGTTATACATGAAACAGAGATAATAAAGAGTCTTGCCGAGGTGGGCGTTATAGTGCTCATGTTTACCGCGGGTATGGAGACAGATGTTAAGGAACTGAAAAATTCAGGACTTAAGTCTTTTGTTATAGCTTTGTTTGGTGTTATTGTTCCGATACTTGTCGGATTTGGAATATCTGAGATTTTTCATCCGGGAGTCGATTCTGCCGCAAGAATGCAGAATATATTTATAGGCGTAATTCTTACAGCGACATCTGTATCGATATCAGTTGAAACGTTAAAGGAACTGGGCAAGCTTTCTACAAGAACGGGAAATGCGATCCTTGGAGCGGCTTTGATAGATGACGTGCTTGGTATTATAGCTCTTACAGTAATAACGAGCTTTGCCGGAACGGGAGTAGCGTTATGGACGGTAATTGTCAAGATACTTGCTTTCTTTGCGTTTTGTGCGGTTGTCGCGATATTAGTGGTGAAGTTTGGAATACCGTGGATAAACAAGTATCAGAAGGATCTTCGCCGTTTTAATATTCTTGCGTTTACGTTTTGCCTGCTTATGGCGTTCTGCTCTGAATACTTTTTCGGCGTATCGGACATAACAGGCGCATTTGTTGCCGGTCTGATCCTTTCAAACAACAGAAAAACAACATATATGCTTAATAGATTTGACACTGTTTCATATCTATTGCTTTCGCCGATGTTCTTTGCGAGCGTGGGATTGAAGGTGGAGATAGATTCAATGAGCAGCACTATAATCTGGTTCTCGATCCTGCTTCTTATAGGCGCGGTGCTTTCAAAGATAATAGGCTGCGGACTTGGAGCCAAGATATGCGGATATACCAATCTGCAATCAACGAAGATCGGTATAGGAATGGTATCTCGAGGCGAGGTTGCTCTTATAGTTGCTACTAAAGGAGCGGCAGTCGGACTTATGACTCAGGAGTTTTTTGCTCCGATAATCATAGTTGTCGTTGTGACAACCATAGTAACGCCTATCATGCTGAAGGCGGTATACAAGTGGCAGGATAAGCATTATCAGCATATTGAGGATGATAAGCATATTTCAACTAAGCTGCTTGAAAAGCACGCCGAAAAGCATGAGCTTGAGAAAATGTCTCAGGTTGCCATCAAGCTGCATAATGACGCAAAACAGGGAAATAATGAAAAATAAAAAACTATGCCTTCCGGCCGGAGGGCATAGTTTTTTTATGTATAGCTGTCATATTATGTTATAATGTCGAGGCGCTTTGCGGCGGGATCCCATGTGCAGGAGGCTGATATGCTGCCCAGCTCATCGGCGGATACGGCGGTATATCCGTTAAGTGAGTACACATGTTTAAATGTATACGTTGTTTTGCCCAAACTGACTCCTGCAGAGAGAGCTGTGTCTTTTTCTATAGGCATAAATATGCTTCCTGCCGGATATCCCTTGTAAATATCAAGAGGTATAGGGGTAACTGGTTTATCAGAATTCAGATGTGCAGTAACTGTTTTTGCGCTTGGATCCCAGGCTATATCAAAACCATAGTCTTTTAGATCCTCGATTATGAAATATAGTCCTTCTCCCGGACCTGAGTACGCGAACGCCGGAACCTCGTTTCCGTTTATGAAAAGCCTCATATCTGTTGCGAGTATGTTGTCATACATATAGTGAGCCTGCTCAAAGCCATAGCTGAGCAATTGGATAGAATCTTCGAATCTTGCAGAGCTGTATTCTGAGTGCATTGTCACCGATATGAGACGTATATCATCATCAACTGCTGTGCCTGTAAAGCAGCAGCCGGCAAGTTGAGTTGTGCCGGTTTTTAGACCGTCTGTTCCGGGATATTCGTATGATTTTCCGGGAAGCATATTGTTTGTGCTTTTATATGATTTGCCCTTGAAATTAATGCTTGTAAGTGATGTGTAGTTCAGCACATCAGGATATTTTGTGATCAAGACCTTGGCAAGCTGTGCCATAGAGGCGGCAGTGATGCGGTTGTTGTCTGAAAGCCCTGATGCGTCCTCATAATAGGCGTTAATGCCAAGAGCGCTTGCGGTGCTGTTCATCAGCAGGGCAAATTTCTGTTCGCTGCCGCTTATATATTTGCCTATCATTGCGCTTGCTGCGCAGGCGGAAGGGACAAGAATTGCTCCTATAAGCTCGTCAACGCTGTACTG
Source organism: uncultured Clostridia bacterium (assembly GCA_944391225.1). Classification (GTDB taxonomy): domain Bacteria; phylum Bacillota; class Clostridia; order UBA1381; family UBA1381; genus Ornithomonoglobus. Next base: position 62,739 of record CALXSS010000001.1, on the reverse strand, counting down.
AGTACCGCAGATAAGGGGGACATTAGTGGCCTCGCTGTCGTTCGAGGCTGCCTCGTCCTCTGCGTCGGCAGTTATGAGCGTATTCTTGGACAGCGTTCCGTCTGCTATTTTCTCATATACTATGTATACAGTCATGACCTTTGTCATGCTTGCGGGAGCAAGGGGTTCATTTTCGTTGTAGGAGTAATAGGTTTTTCCGGTTTGTGCATCTATAACACAGGCGGCGTGTGATGTAATGTCCATAGCTGAAACATTGATGCTGTTTAACAACATCAATGCTGACGCAAGAGATATAAACATGCGTTTTTTCATTGGATTTATCCTCCGGTTTCTATCTTTGTCTGCAATACAGCAGCTTTTGCAGCTGTTATATTTTGTTAGGGGTTGCAGAGATCATCAAGCGACCTGAATTCATACCCGTTTTCGAGTGCGTATTGGATAACGCTTTCAAGAACTGCTGCATTGTCTTTGGATACGGCGTGGAGCAGATAAATTGCGCCGTCGTGCATATAGCGTGTTATCATGTCGTATGCTGTGTCTGTGCCCGGTTGAGACGAGGTGTCATAGTCATAATAAGCAAAGCTCCACAGAATAGTGTTATACCCCATATCCTTTGCAATAGCAAGCGTTTTCTCGTTGAAAGCTCCCTCGGGGGGACGCATATAATATGATTCGTATCCAAATTCGTATCGGAGTCTTTCCGACAGCGCCTCTATTTCATTTACTATGGTTCCGGTGCTTGCACGGGCAAGATTTGGGTGGTTCACTGTGTGGTTACCTACAGAAAAACCCTTGTCTATCATCTGTCTTACAAGATCGGGGCTGCTGTCAAGGTATTCGCCGGTCACGAAGAAAGTTGCGGGGACATTGTATTTGTATAGCGTGTCGATTATCTGCTGGGTATATCCGGCCTCATAGCCTTCGTCAAATGTAAGATATATGGCGTGGGGACGGTTATGATCGATGTAATAGGCATCGAATTTTGAGAGCATAGATTTCTGCCAGTCATAAAGCACAGGCTCGTCTCCTTCTACTCGTGTAAAACCCCAGTTGCATTCCTCTGTGGGGAATTGCGCGTAGTGATCAAGATCGAGTTCGGCAGAGCTGACCTTGATGCGGGTGTATTCCCGTTTTGCTTTTTCAAGTGGAATATATTCAATTTTGGGCAGATCCGGGATGGTAAGGAAAAAAGCTTTTGCGTTATTGTCCCAATATGTTTTCCCGAAAATGTTCATATTATCCAGTAGTATCATCATATATCCGTCCACCCAATAGGATTCGGTTTCAATGCCGTTAAGCATCACTTTTATTGATGAGCTGCCCGATTCTGCGTATTTAGAGCCGCTGCGCTGATACGGAAGCTTTACCTCTCCCATTCCGGTTATCTGTGTGCAGCTGCCGTTTCTTGTTATGCTTACGGTTGCGGTAGCCTCGCTGTAATTGACGTCAAAGCCGTAATTAACAAGGTCCTTTACGTATATGCCACAGTATTCGTTTATGTCGTAGCAAGGTATAGGGTAGTTGTTTATGTATGCTGAGTTATCACAGTATCGGATAGTGGTGCCTGACGCAAATGCCGCGCAGCTGAGTAGCAGCGAGGCTGATGTAAAAACTGTTCCCAAAGCAAGCTTTTTCATAAGTTCCTCCTTTCGGTGAGCTGTATAGATAATTACAGGTCTTTAAAAATAATATGGTTTACGGTCTAATGATAAATGTTGCGGTGACATTTTAAGTTTTTTTGAAAAAAGCTTAAGCATGAAGGATCCTGTAAAATGGGATTGCTGCAAACTATTCTTAAGACAGGTCCATATATGCTATATTCTTATTTTATAAAAAAACTCATCGGACTGCAAGGGGTTTGATAAAAAAATATTAATTTTCTTTCTTGTTGTTGTAGAAAAGGCAAATGTATATTAACCGATACGGCGCTGCTGTATATTACCATTTGTATATTAGCACAAATGGCAAAAAAAACGGAGCGTGATATTCACGCTCCGACTGAGTTTATCAATTTAAGATATTACCATTCAACAGGGTTGTTGAATACCGGCTTCATAGTAAATGCGCCCATATCAGCGCGCAGCACATCACCATTGTTTGAAATGTCGATCGTACCAACTGTTACAACTACGCCGAATACAACTTTCTTCAGATATATATCAGTTCTTGTGCCTACCGGAACGGCCTCCATCCATACATCTGCAGGGATATCATACAGGAAATTAACTCTTCTCATTGCGGCTTCCGGAGTGTTAGCGTTGTCACCGAGAGCGTCGCTGATCTTAGCTTCGAGACATCTTGCTCTGTACCAGTCGTCTGTTGTGAAGTTGCTTGCATCATAGAGTATCTCTGAGCTGCCGCTTGCTGCGCCTGTGATGGTTGAAGCAGTAGCCAGTCCAAGAGCGAGCTTGTGAACATCATTGATAAGGATATCAGCTGCTTCTGCATAGTAATTATCAGCCATGTAAGCCTCTACATCAGCGAAAGCCTCTTCAATTATAACTCTGTCAATAGCGTCTTCGATCTGACCAAGGAATACGTTGGCGATCGCCCACTCTGCAGGTGTGAGTGTGCCTGAATTGATCATAGCCTCAAGAACAACATGAGCCTCAAAATAGAAGCCGTTGCTGTAAAGATCCTGAGCCTGAGCGTATGTAGCTTCCTTATTGCCTGAATATACAGGAACAGGAACAGTAAGGTTGTTTACCATCGGAGTAGTATAAGTATCTACCGGACCGCCAACGTAATCGTCCATACCCTCTGTAGGCATAGCAAAAGCGGTCAATGATGATAATGACATAGCTGCCAGAATTGCAAGACTGGTGATTTTTTTGTTGAGTTTCATAAGTGTCCCCTCCTTAAGGTTAATTTTATTTGTTGAATATATCATATCATAAAATGAGTAAAAATTCAAGGATTTTTTGACAACAAATTCCACAAATATACCATGGGAAAATAGTGCAAAGTTAACAATAGATTAACACAAAATATAATAATATCCATGTAAAATATATGAAAAATACGCGAAAACCGCATAACAAAGCTATATCTTAGGCGAGTAAAATAATAGAAATAATGGAATTAAATTATATAATTGTTAATAAAATGTATATAGATTTTAAATGAAATGGTAATTACGGGGGACAGAGAAATGTAATAAATAGTAAAATGCAGCGGTATAATATTCGCGCGGCGGTGATGGTATTCGTAAACTTATCGATGTATATAAAAACATGGATAAGGCTATAACTGTTGTGAGATATGCACAAATCGAGATTTGATAGAAAAAACATCTTGACAACTGTACGATAAGGTGTTATAATACCGTATGGAAAACAAGCAGAAGCATTCGCTCTCACCGTACGGCACAGGCTTTGCGGTAAATATGCAGGCGTGTATTTGCGCTGTATATGTAGGCGGATGGTTTCATCCGTTTTTTTATTGATTTTGGATATGATTATAAAAGGAGGGGTTTACCATTAGTAAGAATGAACTACAGGTCAACGAACAGATTCGTGATAATGAGCTTCGCGTAATTGCGGCGGACGGAGAGCAGCTTGGTGTTATGGATGCCAGAGCGGCACAGAGGCTTGCAAATGAAAAAGGACTTGATCTTGTAAAGGTCGCGCCTAATGCAAAGCCGCCTGTTTGCAAGATAATGGATTTTGGAAAATATAAATTCGAGCTTGCAAAAAAGGAAAAGGAAAACAGAAAGAATCAGAAAGTCATAAACATCAAGGAAGTACAGCTTTCACCGTCCATCGACACAAACGATTTCAACACAAAGGCCAGACAGGCAGCAAAGTTTCTGAAGTCGGGAGACAAGGTTCGTGTCAAGGTGCGTTTCAGAGGCCGTGAGCTTAGTCATTCTGAAATAGGTAAAGCTCTGCTTGATCGTTTTGCAGATACCTTAAAGGAATTCGGAACAGTAGAAAAAGCGGCTAAGCTTGAGGGCAGAAATATGATAATGTTTATTTCTCCCGTATCGCAGTAAACAGTTTAGACGAACGTAAGACCGGTTTTGGTTTTATGACAGCCTAAGTATATTTTTAAAAGGAGTGTAAGACTATGCCTAAAACAAAGATAAAGACACATAGAGGCGCAGCGAAGAGATTCAACCTCACAAAAAACGGTAAGGTTAAGAAGAACAGAGCTTTCAGAAGACATATCTTGAACAAGAAGTCAACAAAGAGAAAGAGACATCTCAGAAAGCAGGCATACTGCTCAAAGGCAAATGCAGCAGTTATAAAGAAGCTTATTCCTTACAAATAATCGGTGAAAGAGAGGTAAGATATAAATGGCAAGAGTTACAGGTGGTATAGGTACCAAGAAGCATCATAAGAAGATTTTAAAGCAGGCTAAGGGTTACTACGGCGCTTTAAGCAAGCAGTATCGTTCAGCTAATCAGGCTGTTATGCGTGCTATGGCTAATGCTTATATAGGCAGAAAGCATAAGAAGAGAGATTTCAGAAGACTTTGGATAGCAAGAATAAGCGCTGCAACAAAGATGAACGGAATGAACTATTCAACATTCATGGATGGTCTTAAGAAGGCAGGCATAAACATGAATAGAAAGGTTCTTTCAGAGGTTGCTATAGCAGATCCTGCTGCATTCGCAAAGCTTGTGGAGACAGCAAAGGCTGCAAGAAACTGATAAAGAGATATTAAGGAGCTTCGGCTCCTTTTTTTCGTGCGCGGCTTAAAATAAAGATCTTTCAATGAAAAAAATACCAGTATAAATCCCGTCTCTTTCCACATAATAAAACCATAAAAAAAGAAGCGGAGCCACTCTGTATCAGGCTTATGCTTTTTTGCTGAAAACTAATTTGAGCATAAATGTCAGGGAACATGCGAAAAAAGCTGTCTGAAACATGGCTCAGAACGGTTCGGCAAGCACTTGTTTATTAATATTCGAGGAGGAAAAGATATGAAGGCAACGGGAATTGTCAGGAGAATAGATGATCTGGGAAGGGTGGTGATCCCGAAAGAGATACGCCGCACAATGCGTATCCGCGAGGGGGATCCTCTTGAGATATTTACTGAGAAGGATGGCGAGGTCATATTCAAAAAATATTCGCCGATAGGCGAGCTGGGCGATTTCGCGGCTAATTATGTAGAGACGCTTGCTAAAACGAGCGGCTGCGGGGCGTGTATAACAGACCGCGATAATGTTATAGCTGTATCAGGTCTGCCAAAGAAGGACCTTATTGAAAAGAGAGTTTCACATGAGCTGGACGATCTTATGAATGAGAAAATAACAATTACCTATGAGTCAGGCAGAGTTGTTTCAATTGCAGACGGCAATGACAAGTATAATGCGGGAGTGGTCGTGCCTATCGTATCCGAGGGCGACACCATAGGCTCTGTAATATTCGTGATGAAGGACGGAGAAAAACCATCCGAGGTCGAAAATAAGCTTGCAGAAACGGCGGCAGGTTTTTTGGGCAGACATATGGAAGGCTGAGCATAGCAGCTTTAAATATACGCAAAACGGGTGGAATACATCTATGGGGTTTCACTCGTTTTTTTGTTGTATTTATACTGATAATCTGTGGCGCTGCGATAAAATTGATATATATTCACTAATTATATGACCGAAAAATTATATAAAATAATAAGATATAACGATTGAAAAAAAAATCGAAAAATGTTATAATCTAATTGCGTAGGTAAGTTAAACGTAATTAGGAATGTATAAAGCAAAAGGAGAAAAACAATGACCAATTCATTTCAGGACGTGACGACCGATGCGCTGCCAACCGTAGGTAAGCTGAGCATAATCAGTATGAAAGGCTGCGAGCAGTTTACCGGAAAAATTGATAATTATCTTAAGTCCATGCGCAAGGATTTTGAAGATGTGGATACGTATGTAACACATGTAACATGCCCGCGCTTCGGAACAGGTGAGGGTAAGTGTGTGATCAACGAGACTGTCAGAGGACATGACGTGTATATTATTTGTGACTGCTTCAATTACGGCGTTACATATAAGATGTACGGCTTTGATAACCATATGAGCCCGGACGATCATTATCAGGATCTGAAGAGAGTTATTGCCGCAATGGGCGGTAAGGCAAGACGTGTCACAGTTGTTATGATGATGCTTTACGAGGGCAGACAGCATAGAAGAAGCGGAAGAGAATCCCTCGATGCGGCGCTGATGCTGCAGGAGCTGACTCAGATGGGCGTAAAAAATGTTATAACATTTGACGCGCATGACCCGCGTATATCGAATGCTATTCCTCTTTCGGGATTTGATGATATACAGCCGACCTATCAAATGATAAAGGCAATAGCCCGTGCGGTGCCGGACATCAAATTCAACAAATTTGATACGATCGTAATTTCACCTGACGAGGGCGGAATGTCAAGATGTATGTACTATAGCTCTGTGCTCCAGCTTGATCTGGGAATGTTCTATAAGCGTCGCGATTATTCAAGACTGGAGAACGGAAAGAATCCGATAGTAGCGCATGAGTATCTCGGACGTGATGTTGAGGGCAAGGATGTCATTATTGTTGATGATATGATATCATCGGGAGAATCGATAATAGACGTTGCAACAAAGCTTAAAAAGGACGGAGCAAAGAGGATCTTCGCATTTGCGTCGTTCGGATTGTTTGTAAGCGGTCTTGAGGTATTCGATAAGGCTTATGCGGACGGAATAATTGACAAGGTATTTACAACTAATCTTATATACAGACTTCCAGGGCTGGCTGAACGTGATTGGTATTATGAGGTGGATATGTCAAAGTACGTATCGTTGCTTATAAATACGCTGAATCACGATGATACCATTTCACATCTGCTTGATCCGGTAAATAAGATAAAGCGTCTGGTAAACAAGCTTGATGAGAATAGATAACAATAATTTATTATAAATTTAACAGAATATTCACAAGTTTATATTGATTTTTTCTTCTGTTCGTGTTATTATAATATGTGTGCCAAACAGAAGAAGAGCAATCGCTGTTTTTTACTGCTGTTTGAAACATAACAGCAGTTTTATTTTAGCGGCGGAGCACGGTAATGATATATGGCTGTGCCGGGAGGATCAAAAGAGCAGCTGCTCAAAATGAAAGGAGTTTTAAATAAATGGCAAGAAGGTATTCATCAAACCCATCCGGAAGCATGATAAATATTGTTATGGCGGTTGTTATAATCGCTGTGCTTGGATTGGGTATATTTGCTGTCTGGGGTAAGGTATCGGATGGCATAAGACAGAACCAGATCAATAATGGAGGGGAGTATACCGTTGCGGAGGTTGCCGACCAGCAGGGTATGGAGGTAAATGATTTTCTCGCATATTACGGTTTGTCTGAAGAGGACGGTATAACGGAAAAATCCGGCATTACCGAGATGGGCGATAAGCTTACACTTGAAAACTACATTAAGCTCAATTTCGGAAGCTTTACTGAGGATGATTTCAATGCGTTCAAGGCAGAGCAGGGACTGGGTGATGATATAACAAAGGATTCCATGGATTCGGATGTTAAGACACAGTATGCATCATATCTGTATCAGAAGCAGCTTGAGGCATCGGCAACAGAATCAGCAGAAGTAACTGTTCCGGCAGAGGATACAGCTGAAACATCAACAGAGGCTGATGCTGCTGCAACAGAGGCTGCCGCTGCAACAGAGGCAGCAGCTGAATAATTCCGGATATAGATTATAACTGGTAGGGGAAAGATCTATTATCATATTTCCCATGTATAGGGAAAGGGAAGGAAGTAATATTATGAGCGAAGAAAACAAGTTTGAAAACAATCAGGAGCCGGAAAACGAGAATGTACCGGTCCAGGAGGAGACAGCGGGAACGAGCGAGGTAACAGAGGCACCCGAAACAGTCGGAGCAGAGGCAACAGCTCAGGCAGAGACAGCAGAAGCGATTGAAGCTGAGGGAACAGAAAAGGCTGTATCTGAGGAGGAGCTTGCAGCCCAGGCTGCAGCTAAAAAGAGCAAGCGTACAGTAATAGGCGTAGTAATAGCCGCGGTTGTGGTAGTTGCAGCAGCTGTGTTATTTATTATGTTCAAAAATACGCTGTTTAATCCGTATATCAAGGATTATGTTGATGTAAACGGAATGACTGTTGGTGAAACTGCCGATCTTTACGGAATGGAATATTCTGATTTTCTGGAATATTTCGATCTGCCAAAGGATATGCCAAAATCAACACCGCAGCAGGCTGCAGTATATGCAATGCCGGCGGGAAGATATGCTGAGGCTATAGTAGGCTGGGATTTTGAAAGCATGAAGGAGCAGCTCCAGTGGGGTGACGATATTACAGAGGAAACTCCTATAGGAGATGCTTTTGACCAGACGACTATCGGAAACTATGTCGGAGAAGATAGGTTTGAGGAATTTAAGAGCACTTTCGGGCTTGATGACAGTATAACAAAGGATACTCTTTGGAAAGAGGTAAGAAACATTGTCGATACCAAGCAGAAGGAAGAGTACGAGGCTGAGCAGGCTGGCATAACAGAGGCACCCGCAGAGGAATCAACAGAGGCTGCTGCGGAGGAGTCAACAGAGGCTGCCGCTGCAACAGAGGCAGCAGTAACAGAAGCTGCTGCAGAATAATAAGGAACATGATGAGCTGTAAGCAGAGATCATTTCTCTGCTTGCGGCTCATTTTTATCTGTGGGGCATTATTAAGGCGAGGGATCCTGATGCGTTTTAACTTGTTATATTATATAATTCATTGATCCTCTGAAAGCATGGTTTCGGCAAGTATAGCATAGCCGGAAAGCGGATCGTTTACAAAAACGTGGGTCACTGCTCCTGCAAACATACCGTTTTGTATAATAGGCGCACCGCTCATGCCCTGAACAATTCCTCCGGTTTTTTCAATAAGCTCTTGATCTGTAACTTCTATTACCATATCGTGAGCTCCTCGAGACGGAGGCATAATACGTTTTATATTGATAGAATATTCCTTTACACCTTCACCGTCAACATCAGCAAGTATCACAGCCGCGCCTGTGCGCACTTCGCTTGATCCGGCAACCGGAATAGGTGTTCCGGAAATACTGCCGCCGAGCTCTCCGTAAAGACCATGCTCAGTATTTTTTATGACTGTGCCTAATTCAGCTCCGTCAATATTTCCGGTTATCGCTCCCGGAACGCCCTTTTCCCCTTTAGATATTGACGTAATTGTGCAGTTTTGTATAATCCCGCGTTCTATGGGCATAATAGTGCCTGTATCAACATCATATATGCCGTGACCGAGCGCGGCAAAGCGGTCATCCTTTGTATAGGTCAGAGTTCCAAGCCCCGCTGTGCTGTCGCGCAGCCAAAGCCCGAGCTTTGGACCGGAGTCGGTCTCAGCCGGAGTTAAGGTTATATCACGCTCCTTGCCGCCGCTGCTGATAGTGAGGGTGATGTCGCCATCAGAATCATTTAGCCGTTGAGAGAGCTCCTCATTTGAAGCGATGGCATATCCGTCTATACTTTTGATTATATCGCCCTTGCATATCCCATATCCGGCAGCAATGTCCACCTGTTTTCCGCAGGTGTCAGTGACGGCTGTGGTATCAACTACCACCAGTCCGTCGGTATAGATCTTTACTCCGACGCATTCCCCGGAGGGAGCAACGTATTCTGTTGCCGCTGCTGATGAAGCAAATATGAGTAAGGCAGCAGCGGCAGTAACGTATCTGACAATTTTCAGCAAATTTTTTCACCGTCCTTCCTGTAATATCTTCTGGATTTGAGCTCTTTTTTATTCTGCAAAACTTATTCTTGTTTTGGTGTAAAAAAGCATGGTAATTTTCAAAAAAGTGTGGTATACTTAAAATGCGGCAGTTTTGCCGGAAACGATTAAAGATTTTTTTGATCTGCAGCATAAAATATAAAATTAAGCGAAAGGATCTTTTATAGATGAATATAGAAAACAGTCTGAATAAATTAAATGAGATGCAGCGCCAGGCAGTCGTGACTACCGAGGGACCGCTGCTTGTGCTTGCCGGAGCAGGAAGTGGAAAAACGACCGTGTTAGTAAACCGTATAGCGTACATACTTCAGAATACCTATGCAAGACCGTGGAATATTCTTGCGATAACGTTTACAAATAAAGCCGCTAATGAGATGAAAGAAAGAATAGAAAAGCTCATAGGTGAGGATGCGAAGGATATGTGGATCGGTACCTTTCATTCGGTGTGTGTAAGGATCCTGAGAACTTGTATAGACCGCATAGGCTACCGTCCGGATTTTGTAATATATGACAGCGCTGATTCGCGGACCCTGATGAAAGAGTGCATGCGCGAGCAGGGGGTTGATGAAAAGGTATTCCCTGTCCGCGGAGTGCTGAGTGTTATATCGAACGCTAAGAATGACCTTATGGATCCGGACATGTTTGAAAGGGTATATGGTAAGGACATGCGTTCTGCCGTTATAGCAAGGCTCTACTATTTGTATCAGAAAAAGCTAAGGAGCAATAACGCCCTTGATTTTGACGATATTATTCGTTTTACTGTAAATATCCTGACAGATAACGATGATATTGCCGATAAATATCAGGCGCGCTTTCAGTATATCCTTGTAGACGAATATCAGGACACAAATAATACGCAATACGCGCTCATAAGTCTGCTTGCAAAGGGATACGGCAATATATGCGTTGTAGGCGATGACGATCAGAGCATATATAAATTCAGGGGCGCTAATGTGAACAATATCCTTGACTTTGAAAAGGATTACAAGAATGCAAAAAAGATAATGCTTGAGCAGAACTACCGCTCCACCTCAAATATTCTGAACGCCGCGAATGCTGTGATAGCGCATAACAGAAAGCGACTTGGCAAGAACCTGTGGACGGCTCAGGTCGGCGGCGAGCCCATAATCACATACGAGGGCGATTCGGACAGGGGCGAGGCGCGGTATATAGCGCGCGAGGTGCGCAAGCGCTATACGCAGACGGGAAAATGGTCAGACTGCGCTGTGCTCTACCGCACCAACGCACAGTCGAGAGCTATAGAGGACGCGTTCATGTACGAGGCTATACCATATAAGGTGCTTGCCGGACTCAGGTTCTATGACCGAAAGGAAATAAAGGATGTAATAGCTTATCTGCGTCTTGTATACAATCACAGTGATGATGTTAGCTTCCAGAGGATAATAAACGAGCCGAAAAGAAAGATAGGCGCGGCGACAATAGACAAGATACGCCGTCATTCGGCTGAAAAGGATATAAGTAATTTTGAAGTGATATGCAATATCGGCGAATATCCCGACCTGCGCAGCGCGGCTCCGCGGCTCAGCGCGTTTGCGGCTCAGATAAAGGAGTTCAGAAAGCTTGCGGGCATACTTGATATTGAGCTGCTTGTTCAGCGTGTTCTGAACGATTCGGGATATATAGCCATGCTTGAGACCGAAAACACGGTCGAGGCAGGAACAAGGCTCGAAAACATACATGAATTCATGAACGTAGTCCGCGAATATATGATGGACGCGGAAACAGACGGAAGTCTGGGCGGATTTCTTGAGTCTGTGACACTTGTATCAGATATAGACGATTATGACCAGACTCAGGACTGCGTGGTAATGATGACGATACACAGCGCAAAGGGGCTTGAATTTCCGGTAGTGTTCCTGGCAGGGCTTGAGGAGGGATTGTTTCCCGGCAGTCGTTCACTGGAAAATAAGGAGGATATAGAGGAGGAGCGCCGCCTTTGCTATGTGGCCATAACAAGAGCAAAGGAGCAGCTGTATATAACGCGGGCGGCGAGCCGTTTCAGATACGGAAAGGTTACACCGGCTCTGCCGTCAAGGTTTTTCAATGAAATACCTGCTGAGCAGATGAAGGATGCCAGCAGTCCGGCAGTTAAGGCAAAGAGCATGCTGCGCAAGGCGGGAGTGGAAATCGTGCCGGAAAAACGCAATATGCCTGTATATGAAAGAAAAAAGCCGGTCACAGCGATGGAGGGTCCTGTATTTGAAAAGGGAGACAGAGTCCGCCACAGAAAATTCGGCGATGGTACCATTGTGTCCGCGCAGCAGGTTGGCAGGGATGCGATACTGCTTATAGATTTTGATAACGCGGGGGCAAAGCGGCTTATGGCGGCGTTTGCAAAGCTTGAAAAAATATAACTAAAAAGGAGGAATACCGCAATGGCACTTGACGCGGTAGCAATAAAGGCGCTCAGGGACGAGCTTCAATGTCTTGTCAACGGCAGGATCGACAAGGTGCATCAGCCTGAGCGCGATGAAATAGTGATACAGGTGCGCACATTTGAGGATCACTACAGGCTGGTGGTATCGGCAAGCTCGGCGCATCCGCGAATACATCTTACAGAGCATACAAAGAAAAATCCGGTAACGGCGCCTCTGTTCTGCATGCTGCTCAGAAAGCATATAGGCAGCGGAAAAATAACAGCCATTGAGCAGCCGGGCTTTGAAAGAATACTAAAAATATCCGTGGAAAGCTATGATGAGCTTGGAGACCTTACGGCAAAGCATCTGATAGTAGAGATAATGGGGCGCTATTCCAACATCATACTTATAAATGATGATGGGCGCGTGATAGATTCGATCAAGCATGTGGATGAGTCAGTAAGCTCAGTCCGCGAGATACTGCCCGGCGGCATATATGAGGCTCCGCCTGTGCAGAACAAAACGCCGCTTACAGAGTTCGGCTCGGATTCCGTGCTGGAGCTGGGCAAGCCGTTCAAAGCGGATAAGGCTCTGCTCGATTCAGTAGCGGGAATAAGTCCGCTTACTGCGCGCGAGATGGTTTATTCCGTGTTCGGAACAACAGATGTAAATTCACAGCAGATAAATATAAATAAGGCGTCGGAGCTTAAGCTGGCGGTCATAAGGCTTTCAAAGCAGGTGAGGGAGGGCAGATTTTCGCCCTGCCTTATAACTGATAAAAGCAGCGGCAGGATAATAGATTTTTCTGCTATAGATATAAAGCAGTATGAGGATATGGCAGAGGTGACCCGGTATGATACGATGAACAGTCTTGTGGACGCGTTTTATTATAAGCGGGATATGCACGAGAGGATGCGCCAGAAAAGCGCGGATCTCACAAAGCTGCTGAATAATCATATAGAACGAACGGCAAAAAAGCTCGGCATACTTGAGCGCACGCTGCGTGATGCCGAAAATCGTGATAAATACAAGATATACGGAGATCTTCTGACAGCGAATATATATAGGCTCGAGGACGGGATGAAAAGCATAGAGGTCGATAATTATTATGATCCCGAAAACAAGCCCGTAAAAATAGCGCTTGATCCATCGCTGTCTCCGGCGATGAACGCGCAGAGATATTATAAAAAATACAATAAAGCCAAGACCGCGCTGACCGAAGCCACAAAGCAGATAAAAGCCGCAAAGGAGGATCTGCGCTATCTTGAAAGCACTTTGCTGATGGTGGAGAATACAGAGGCTGTAGAGGATATAAACGCTATACGCGCGGAGCTGGGCGAGCAGGGCTATATAACAAGGAAGCAGAAGACCGTAAAACGCCGCGGCGGCGCGCCCAAGTCAAAGCCTATACATTTTGTGTCGTCTGACGGGCTTGACATATATGTTGGCAGGAACAACACTCAGAACGATTATCTCACGCTGCGCCTTGCCAACACATCTGACTGGTGGTTCCATACCAAGGACATACACGGTTCGCATGTTATAATCAAGCTGGGTATAGACAAGGATGTGCCTAAGGCTACTATACTTGAGGCGGCGCAGCTTGCCGCATACTATTCGCAGGCTCGCGAATCGTCACAGGTGCCCGTGGACTATACTATGATAAAGAATGTAAGGAAGCCTAACGGCGCAAAGCCGGGAATGGTGATATATGAGGGATACAATACTGTATATGTAAAGCCGGGCATACCAAACAGCGCAGAGGAAAGCGGTGAGGACAGATGACGGAGACGGAGGTAAGTCAGCTGCTCCGCCGCTGTCATCTTTGCCCGCGACAGTGCGGGGCAGACAGAACAGGTGGACAAAAAGGATTTTGCGGCGCGGGGGCGAATGTGAAAATAGCCCGCGCCGCTCTCCATTTCTGGGAGGAACCTTGTATAAGCGGCGGCAGAGGATCGGGAACGGTGTTTTTTTCGGGCTGCACAATGAAGTGTGTTTACTGTCAGAATTATCGTATAAGCTCTGAAGGGCTGGGCTATGATATAAGCATATCAGAGCTGGCAGATAATTTTTTGCGCCTTAAGGACGAGGGCGCGCACAATATAAATCTTGTAACGCCTACCCAGTATGTGCCGCAGATAATATGCGCTCTTGATATGGCAAAGGAGCGGGGACTGGATATACCTGTCGTCTACAATACAGGCGGCTATGAAAGTATAGAAACATTGAAGCTGCTAAGAGGGTATGTGGACATATATATGCCCGATATAAAGTATTTTGACGATAAAAGAGCTGTGAAATATTCTTCCGCGCCGGATTACAAAAGAACGGTATGCGCGGCAGTAGGGGAGATGCTCAGGCAGACGGGCGAACCGGTCATAGACGCAGACGGCATGATGAAAAAGGGTGTGATGATCCGTCATCTTATGCTGCCGGGAGGGCTTGCTGATACATTGCATATAATCGACTATATAAATTCAGAATATGGCAGCAGGGTTTATTTCAGCCTTATGAGCCAGTATACGCCCGTAAGAAGATCAGAACGCTTTTCCGAGCTTAACGAACTCGTAAAAAGAAAAAGCTATGAGTTTGCAGTTGACCGCTGCGCTGAGCTTGGTATGGAGAACGTATACATACAGGAGGGCGAGGCGGCGGACGAGAGCTTTATACCTGAATTTAGCGGAAAAGATGAACACTCTCTGTAATATTTGTTAAGAAATTTAATATTTTTTTAATAACTGTGTTGACAATTATTTTTTAATATGTTATTATATGATTGCGTAAAAAATAAACCGGCAGAGTAAAACTTAAGCAGAATAGAGCGGAACGGATAAATTCAGGGCGCGAATAGGCGCGCCGCATATTGAGTTTCGTTCCATGGGAACAGCCGGGCAGTGGAGAATACGATGTATTATTATATAAAAGGAAAGCTTGCATTAAAGGGAAGCAATTATATTGTTGTAGACGCCGCCGGTGTGGGATATATGGTATACACATCAGCGGACAGTCTGGAAAAAGCGGGCGCTGTGGGCTCAGAAATAACAATGTACACATATCTGAATGTGCACGAGGACATCATGGAGCTTTATGGTTTTATAACTCAGGAGGAAAAGGAAATGTTCCTCAGGCTCATTTCAGTGTCGAGCGTAGGACCTAAGGCAGCTATTGCAATATTGAGTGTTTTAACGCCGCCGCAGCTTGCAGCGGCTATTATAACGGGAAACGCAAAGCAGCTTACAAAGGCGCAGGGCGTAGGGCCGAAGGGAGCGCAGAGGATAATACTTGAGCTAAAGGATAAGATAGATACAAGCGGACTTGAAGCGGAGCTTGAAGAAGGAGCATTAGCAGAAAACGGAGAAATATTGGCGGACGCGAAAGCGGAGGCTATGAGCGCGCTTGTCGTTCTGGGCTACAGTGCGCAGGAGGCGCGTACAGCGCTTGCGAAGCTTGATGGAACGCTTACTACCGAGCAGCTTATAAAGCAGGCTCTTGCAAAGCTTATGTAAATCAGATAGGTGAAAGGAGATAAAGGACGCAGCGATGATTGATGATGATGAGCGCTTTGTCACAGCCGGATTCATCGAGGAAGATACCGAGATAGAATACGGCTTAAGACCTCACCGCTTTGAAGAATATATCGGTCAGGCAAAGGCAAAGGAGAATCTTGAAATATATATACAGGCAGCGCTCGAGCGCAAGGAAGCGCTTGATCATGTTCTGCTCTATGGTCCGCCGGGACTGGGAAAAACAACTCTTGCCGGCATAATAGCCAATGAGATGGGTGTCAATATAAGGATAACGAGCGGACCGGCGATAGAGAAAGCGGGCGACCTTGCGGCAATACTGACGAATCTGTCAGAGCATGATATTCTTTTTATTGATGAGATACACAGAATGTCGAGGTCGGTAGAGGAGATACTATATCCGGCAATGGAGGACTATTCGCTTGATATAATAATTGGAAAGGGACCGGCGGCTAAATCTATACGCATAGATCTGCCCAAGTTCACCCTTATAGGAGCGACAACGCGCATAGGTCTGCTCACAGCGCCTTTGCGCGACAGATTCGGAGTCATAAGCCGTTTGGAGCTTTATACTGTAGAGGAGCTTATGCAGATAGTAAAGCGGAGCGCCGGGCTCTTAGGCGTGGCAATAGATGACGAGGGAGCGGCTGAGATAGCTTCGCGTTCACGAGGCACACCGCGTCTTGCAAACAGGATGCTGAAGCGTGTGCGCGATTTTGCTCAGGTAAAGGCGAACGGCGTTATAACCTGCGAGGTGGCGGATATGGCGTTGAAGCGCATGGAGGTCGATGAGCTCGGGCTTGACAATATAGACAGTCGCATGATAAGAACTATGATAGAGAGCTTTGGCGGCGGTCCTGTTGGGCTTGACACTATAGCCGCAACGATAGGCGAGGAGTCTAACACGATAGAGGACGTGTATGAGCCGTATCTTTTGCAGCTTGGTTTCATATCAAGAACGCCGCGTGGCAGGATAGTTACCAAGCTGGCGTATGAGCATTTTGATATCCCGTATGGAGACTGAGTGCGGCGAATATTTGGTGTAACTTTAAACTACATAAGAGGAGCAGCCAAATGGCTGTAAGGAATTTTTGAATAGTGAAAGGAGCAGCGAAACAGTGAGGTTTACTTACAGAGTATTGGCAGCGGTATCAGCGATAGCGGCTGCTGCACTGGTGCAGGTATCGTCAGCGGCGACAGCCGGAGGCATGCAGATATGCTATGACGGTGCAACGCATTGGTATACCGGAGAGATATATTCTCTTATTGTTAACGGAAACGAGATAAACGCGGCAATGGAGCCGATAATATTCAATGATCATGCTCTTGTGCCTGTGCGTGAGATATTTGAGGAATGCGGAGCTATAGTTGATTATACTATGGAAACGCAGTGCGTTGAGATACAGTATAACGATTCATATATAAGAATGTATATCAACGATAACTATGCTTATGTAAACGGCAAAAAACAGGAGATACCTGATAATGTTGTGCCTAAGCTGATAAACAAGCCGGGCGGTGAAACAAAGACCATGGTGCCGGTAAGATTTATAAGCGAGACGGCGGGCATGGACGTTGAGTTTGACGGCGATAACGGTGAAATAATCATCACCTCAAATGAGGCTGAGGATGTTCCTGTCAGAGTAGAGGAGACTGAGGAACCTGCCCCGACAGAGGAGCCGGTGCAGGAGACTCCCGTTGAAACCGAGACCCCGGTGAGCGTCGTATCTACAAATTATAAGATGCTTTCAGATACAAGCATGAAAATAACAGTAGAATGCGATGGCAGCGTGGCAGGAAGATACAGCGCGTTTACTCTCACAGATCCGGAGCGTGTAGTGGTAGATTTTGCATATATGGGACTTAGCGAGGGCGAGCAAACGATCAATGTGGGAACAGATGGTATTTCCTCTATAAGGACCGGTCATAATGATGAGCGCGCAAGAATAGTGGTAGATGTGGAAGAACTTGTGGATTACAGCGTAGAGGCTGTATCGGATAATGCGGTGGAGATAATAGTTGAGGTAAGCGGAAATACATCAGCCCCCGCGGCGACAGAACCGCCTAAAACAGATACCGGCAGCAGCGCTCCAACAAATACTGTTACTCCGTCTTATACTGAGGGGATAACCCAGGCGACGGCGGCAGACAGCCAAAAGATAATAATGCTTGATGCCGGTCACGGCGGCAGCGATCCGGGCGCTATAGGCACGCTGAACGGAACTCAGATCAACGAAAAGGATCTTACTCTTTCAATAACATATAAGGTCAAAGCGATACTTGAGGCTAACGGATATAAAACGAGCATGACAAGAACGGGCGATACGCTCCCGTCGCTTACAGAGCGTCCTGCTCAGGCGAACGCGGAAAACTGTGCTTTATTCGTGAGCATACATATAAATTCGGCAGAGGCGACATCGGCGTATGGTACCGAGGTGTATTATTCTGAGGAAAACAACGGCGATTCATATGGTGTAACAAGTCAGGCATTTGCTGAAAACGTGCTCAAGGGTATGATAAGCAATATGGGTTCATATAACCGCGGCGTCAAAATGGCGAACTGGGCGGTAATAAGACGGTCTAATATGCCGGCTATTCTTCTTGAGGTAGGTTTTATATCCAACCAGGCAGAGCTTGCAAATATGTGCAGCGACGACTATCAGAATAAGGTCGCAAAGGGAATAGCAGAAGGAATAATCAATACGGTGCATAGTGTTAATGTGCCAAGTGGAAACATACAATAAATAACAAAAGCGAGGCTGCTGCGAACTCGGTGAGTTTTGCGCCAGCCTCCTGTTTTTTGGTTCATATTAAAATGTTGGGGCGTAGGGGCGGATAGTATCCGCCGGTCGTTAGCGCGGCGGGGACGCGGGCAGATAATATCTGCTCCTACAAGAAAACGGAAAGCTACCAATTGCCTGTATAACAGATATGCGACCCCCGATATTTATTAATGAACCTGTTTTTTGGAGGCGGTCATGTACAAGATAAAAGAAGCGGTTATAGTTGAGGGTGTTTATGACAAAATAAAACTGTCAGGATTTTTGGACGGGATCATTTTGGCAACGCACGGTTTTTCGGTATATCATGATGAGGAGCTTGTGCAGACTATAAAAAGAATAGCTGAGGAAACAGGTGTTGTCATACTCACCGATTCAGATTCTGCCGGCTTCCGCATACGCAGCTTTATAAAGCAGAAGCTGCCGCCTGAGCAGGTCAAGCATGCCTATGTTCCTGATATAGAGGGAGTGGAAAGAAGAAAGAGCAAAGCGTCAGCAGAGGGACTGCTCGGCGTAGAGGGAATGAGCGAGGAAATAATAATCAGGGCTTTAAAAGAGGCGGGCTGTACTATAGACAGCTGTGCAGGTGAAAAAAAACAGAGCCGCGGCATAACAAAGGCGGATATGTACAGACTGGGTCTGACGGGCGGCACGGATTCGCGTGCAAGGCGCGAGTATGTGTCAAATGTGTTGGGAATGCCGTCAAAGCTTTCGTCAAATATGCTGCTCGATGTTCTCGATCGGCTCATAAGCCTTGAAGAGCTTGAGGATATAGTGAAAAATGCACAAAATAACCAGTAACAAATCATATATTTTTTCTGACAAAGGGCTTGACAAAACAATAAAATTAGTGTAAAATAGTCACTGTCAATTAAAAATACTTTACACTTTGGTTATGAGGCGGAGATCGACAGTGGCAAAGGATCTTAAGCTCGGCATGTTGCTCGATTTCTATGGCGGTCTGCTTACAGAAAAGCAGGCGGCGGCGCTTGATTTTTATTATAATCAGGATCTGTCGCTTGGAGAGATCGCTGATGAAATGGGTATCAGCCGTCAGGGTGCTATGGCGTTTGTAAAGCAGGGTGAAAGGCATCTTTTGAGCTTTGAGGAAAAGCTCGGGCTTGCCGGAAGATTCGGCGATATAAACGCTAAAATAGACCGTATGCGAAGCATAATATGCTCTATGCCGCAGAATGAAGCGACAAAGGAGCTAATGCAGCTTACAGACTCAGTATCAGTCATGCTGTAAGCTAAAAAAAATCGATCTGAAAGGAGCGCATTGATATGGCTTTTGAAAGTCTTGGTGAAAAGCTGCAGGGCGTATTTAAAAAGCTCAGAGGCAAGGGAAAACTTAATGAAAAAGACATAAAGGAAGCCATGCGCGAGATAAAGCTGGCGCTTTTGGAGGCGGACGTAAACTTCAAAATAGTAAAGGAGTTTGTCAATAGGGTATCTGAAAAGGCTCTTGGAGCAGAGATACTTGAATCGCTGACACCGTCGCAGCAGCTTGTAAAGATAGTAAATGACGAGCTTACCGAGATGATAGGCGGAGAGGCTTCAAGGCTTGAGTTTTCAAAGAAGCCGCCTACGGTCATAATGATGTGCGGCTTGCAGGGTGCAGGTAAAACTACCGCGACGGCAAAGCTGGCGCTCTATCTTTCAAAGCAGAGCAGAAGACCGCTTATGGTTGCCTGTGACGTATACCGTCCGGCAGCGGTAAAGCAGCTTGAAGTGCTTGGAAAGCAGATAAATCAGCCGGTGTTCTCAATGGGCACGGAGGTAAGCCCTGTTACAATAGCAAAAGAGGCTGTAAAGCATGCTATTGTCCATGGAAATGATCCGGTCATACTTGATACAGCCGGACGACTTCATATAGATGAGCAGCTCATGCAGGAGCTTGCCGACATAAAGAGCGAGACCGATCCTGCCGAGATACTGCTTGTAGTAGACGCTATGACCGGTCAGGATGCGGTAAACGTGGCTAAGACGTTTAATGAGCAGCTTGAGGTCACAGGCGTTATACTTTCAAAGCTTGACGGCGATACGCGCGGTGGCGCGGCTCTGTCGGTAAAGCAGGTAACAGGAAAGCCAATAAAATTTGCATCTGTCGGTGAAAAGCTTGGAGATCTTGAGATATTCCACCCGGACAGAATGGCGTCAAGGATACTCGGAATGGGCGATATACTTTCTCTTGTGGATAAGGCTCAGGCTGAGTTTGACGAGAAGAAAGCGGCAGAGCTTGAGCAGAAGATAAGAAAATCACAGTTTGACCTGGACGATTTTCTTGAGCAGCTCAACCAGATCAAAAAGCTTGGCTCATTTTCGCAGATATTAAGCATGATGCCGGGTATCGACAAGAAGATGCTCGATCAGGTGGATACTGAAGAAAATGCGAAAAAGATGGTGCATATCGAGGCGATCATCCAGTCAATGACGGTCGAGGAACGCCGTAACCCTAAGATAATCGGAGCTAACCGCAAGATAAGAATAGCAAAGGGAAGCGGAACAAGGGTGCAGGATGTAAACCAGCTTCTTAAGCAGTTCAGCGAGATGCAGAAGATCATGAAGCAGTTCTCGGGCGGAAAGCAGCAGCGAATGCTGAAGCGTCTGAGAAAAGGAAAGAAATAAGGTATTAAATATATTTTTGTATATTTTATATACGGCATAAAATGCCGGCACATAATCATTACAGGAGGTGAAAACGAAATGGCAGTAAAGATCAGATTGAGAAGAATGGGTGCAAAGAAGGCGCCTTTTTATAGAGTAATTGTTGCAGATTCAAGATCACCGAGAAATGGTAAGTTCATTGATGAAATCGGCACATACGATCCGCTCACAAACCCCTCAACAATAAAAATCGATGCTGATGCCGCAAAGAAGTGGCTCGCAAACGGTGCTCAGCCTACAGATACTGTAAAGGCTCTTCTGAAGAAATCCAATATTATCGACTAATGGAGGGCAGGAAGATGAAAGAAGTTTTAGAGATCATCGCCAAAGCGCTCGTTGATAATCCGGAACAGGTAAACATCACAGAGATTGATAACGAGGACAGCTCGATAACGCTCGAACTCAGAGTTGCCGAAAGCGACATGGGTAAAGTGATCGGCAAACAGGGCAGGATCGCCAAAGCGCTCCGAACTGTTGTTAAGGCAGCTGCAAGCCGTGAGAATAAAAAGGTTTCGGTTGATATCGTTTAAAACTAAGATTAAAAAGGCTGTTTCATGTATTTGTGAAACAGCCGTTTTGCATTTATGGGTCCATATTAAAATGTTTGGGTCGTAGGGGGCGGACAGTGTCCGCCAGTCATTAGCGCGGTGGGGATGCGGGCAGATAATATCTGCCCCTGCAATAAATCGGAAAGCTATCGATTGCCTGTATAGCAGATAGGCAACCCCCCAATATTTATTAATGAACCCATTTATGAGGCAATATCCGTTCCATATATGGAACGGGCTGAATGAAAGGGATATATGGTGAAGTTTATGGAGAATAATTTGCTTGAGGTCGGAAAAATAGTAAACACTCACGGACTGCGCGGAGATGTGAAAGTGGTGCCGTGGATGGATTATCCTGAGGAGTTTGAGGAACTGTCAACTGTCTGGCTAAAAACGCGCAGGGAGCTGAAAAAGCTCACGCTGAGCAGCGTAAAATATCAGAAGAATAACCTTATAGTAAAATTCAAGGAGATAAGCGATATAAACGAGGCTGAGCAGTATAAAAACTGCGTCCTGCTCGCAGAGCGCGAGGAGCTTGGAGAGCTGCCGGAGGGAGTACACTATATAGTTGATCTTATAGGACTCACGGTTGTAGACGAGTCCGGAGCAGAGATAGGAAAGATAGCTGATGTGTTCAATACCGGAGCTAACGATATATATGATGTAAAGCGTGAGGGAAAAAAGAATCTGCTTCTGCCTGTGATAGACGATGTGGTAAAGAACATAGATATTGAGGGCGGAAAGGTTACAGTGCACATAATGGAAGGGCTTGACGATGAGGTTTGATGTTCTTACCCTGTTTCCGGAGATGTTCGAGGCGGTACTTGGCGGGTCAATAATAGGCAGAGCGAGGAACGCAGGGCTTATTGAGCTGAACTTTATAGATATACGTGATTTTACTCTAAACAAGCACCGCAAGGTAGATGATTATCCTTACAGCGGCGGAGGCGGTATGCTCATGTCGCCGGAGCCTGTATACAGGGCGTATATGTCTATAGCCGAGGGGCTTGACTATAAGCCGTATACGATATATATGTCGCCGCAGGGTCAGGTATTCACACAGGATACGGCAATAAATCTTTCAAAGCATGATCATATAGTGCTGCTGTGCGGACATTATGAGGGGATAGACCAGAGAGTTCTTGACGAGATAGTCGATGCGGAAATATCCCTTGGTGATTTTGTGCTGACCGGAGGCGAGATACCTGCTATGGCTGTAGTTGACACAGTGGCAAGGCTTATCCCGGGCGTGCTTTCAAATAACGGCTCTTATGAGAACGAGTCGCATTTTCAGGGACTGTTGGAGCATCCGCAGTATACGCGTCCGTTTATATGGCATGATAAGCAGGTGCCGGAGGTGCTTATTTCCGGAAATCATGAGCTTATAAACAAGTGGAAGCATGAGCAGTCCTTAAAAGCGACACTCAGAAAGCGTCCTGATATGCTTGAAAAGGCGTGGCTCACAGTCGAGGATGCGGAGATAATAAATAAACTGAAAGCCGGGGATAAAAATGAAGATAAAGCTCAGTAAGAATGCGCGCCGTGCCGGAATGGTCGTGCTTTTTATCGCGGCAGTGGCATTGGGAATGGTTTTGGAGAATTTTCGTGACAATAGGTTTGTGGTGGAAACGATCTCTGATACAGAGAATCAGATGACGGAGGCTCCCTCGGCGGAAGCACCGAATGTTTCTGAGGCTGCTACGATAGAAACGGCAGCGCCCGCGGAAACGCCTGTGCAGGAAATGGTAACAGACGGAAAGATAAATATTAATACGGCTGGTATTGAGCTGCTTGTCCAGCTCGATGGTATCGGTGAAAAGACAGCACAGAAGATCATAGATTACCGCGAGGCAAACGGTCCGTTCCAGAGCGTGGAGGATATTATTCTTGTCAATGGAATAGGTGAGAAAAAGCTTCAGGCGATAAGGGATAAGATATGCGTGGAATAAGCGGTCGGAGCGATGGATATGGAATTAAACAATATATTATCGGAAATAATTGAAAAGGAGCCGTCGAGGATAGTGCTCAGCAAGCCGTCAAAGGCGGCAGAGTATAAAAGGATATGTATATCGCGGATGAAAGATGGCTGGCAGGCGGAATGCTTTACAGAAAAACAGGCGTTTCATGTGAAATTGTCTGAGAGCGGGCTTTATAGCTATGCAGCGGAGGCTGCGCGCGGATATATGCAGATAAACGCGTGGACTGAGGACTGTGAGCATATTGTTTTGATCTCAAAGAAAGGACATATTTCATATAAAAGGAAGAACAGCCAACAGAATGCGCCGGCGATCAAAGCTCATAACAGAAAGAAAAAGTATATAATTGAAGAGGGCACAGTCATACCTCCTCTGGTTGATATGGGAATATTCACAAAGGAGGGAAAGATAGTCAGGACTATGTATGATAAGTTCCGGCAGATAAACAGGTTTATAGAGCTTATAGACGACGGCATCCGCGGCAAGAATTATAAAAGCGTTAATATCATTGATTTTGGGTGCGGAAAATCATATCTTACGTTCATAGTATACTACTATCTGACCGAGATAATGGGTATAAAGGCGGAGATAGTCGGGCTTGATCTTAAGGCAGACGTTATAGAGGAGTGCAACAGAGCCGCGCAAAGGTATGGATATTCGGGGCTGAGGTTTGAGATCGGTGATATAAACGGATATAGGTGCGAGAAAAAGCCGGACATGGTGATAACTCTCCACGCCTGCGATACCGCTACCGACTATGCGCTGTATAATGCGGTGAGCTGGGGAGCGGAGCTGATCTTTTCTGTGCCGTGCTGTCAGCATGAGCTAAACGCGCAGATAAAGAGCGACAAGCTTTCGATACTGACAAGATACGGAATAATAAAGGAGAGAACTGCCGCGCTTATGACAGATGCAGTGCGCGGAAATCTTTTGCAGTATATGGGCTATAAAACACAGCTGCTTGAGTTTGTGGATATGGCGCATACACCAAAGAATATACTTATACGCGCTGTCAAGTCAGAAATACCTAAGAGCGCGAGGGAAAAAGCTCTTTCCGAGGTCAAGGCTATTTCTGAGGAGTTTTGCTTTGAGCAGACCTTGTATAAGCTGTTCGCGGTAGAAAATGAGGATATGTAAATAAAGCTGGGGCTGTAGCAAAATGCACAGACCACATAAAGCGAAAAGAACAAAACAGTTAAGCCATTTTTTAAGGATAACTGCTATCAAGTTTAAGGTGGAAATTTTCATAAATGAAAATTTCAGAATTATAATCGCTTTATGTTACGAACGAAACTCACCGCTCGACGTACCACCGTACGCCTTCGGGCAAGGGGGCTGCGCCCCTTCGTTTTGTCCGTTCTGTACTATTTTTCTAAAGCCCCCAAGGCTGTTGCAAATTCGTTGAGTTTTGCAACAGCCTCTTTTTTTGAATTGAAAACATGATAATTGAAAGCAGGATATAAAAACGCGCCGCATACCAATGGTAAACGGCGCGGTTGCTGTTGTGATATATTAGAATGCGAGCTTTTCATCAAGGAAGCTTTCAAGCTCATCTATCTTGATCCTTGTCTGCTCCATTGTGTCTCTTTCCCTTACTGTTACAGCACCGTCCTCGATAGAATCAAAGTCGAATGTGATACAGAACGGTGTTCCGATCTCATCCTGACGGCGGTAACGCTTGCCTATTGAACCTGCATTGTCATATTCGCAGTTGTATTTCTTTATAAGACGCTCATAGACCTCTGTAGCCTGCTCATCAAGCTTCTTTGAAAGCGGGAGAACAGCAGCCTTTACAGGAGCAAGAGCCGGGTGCAGGTGAAGCACAACTCGAGTATCTCCGCCCTCAAGCTCTTCCTCGTCGTAAGCGTCGCAGAGGAATGCGAGCACTACTCTGTCAGCTCCGAGCGATGGCTCTATTACATACGGAACATATTTTTCGTTTGTTACCGGATCCATATATTCAAGATTAACACCTGAATGCTCAATATGCTGCTTGAGGTCATAGTCGGTCCTGTCAGCTATGCCCCAGAGCTCGCCCCAGCCGAACGGGAACAGGAACTCTATATCTGAGGTAGCCTTTGAATAGAAAGCAAGCTCCTCCTTTGCGTGGTCGCGGAAGCGGAGGCTTTCCTCGCGCAGATCGAGCGACTTAAGGAAGTCTATGCAGAACTGTTTCCAGTAAGCGAACCATTCAAGGTCTGTGTCAGGCTTGCAGAAGAATTCAAGCTCCATCTGTTCAAACTCGCGTGTTCTGAACGTGAAGTTACCCGGAGTTATCTCGTTTCTGAATGATTTTCCCACCTGAGCTATACCGAACGGTATTTTCTTGCGTGATGAACGCTGCACATTCTTGAAGTTTACAAATATGCCCTGAGCTGTTTCCGGACGGAGATATATAGTGTTCTCCGAGTCCTCCGTAACACCCTGGAAGGTCTTGAACATAAGGTTGAACTGACGAATATCAGTGAAGTTTATCTTTCCGCACTTAGGGCATGCAATACTGTGGGAATCGATATATTCCTTGAGCTGCTCGTTCGACCAGCCGTCGCAGCATATATCCTCGTTGTTTTCAGCCGCGTAGTCCTCAATGAGCTTATCGGCTCTGTAGCGCGCCTTACATTCCTTACAATCCATGAGCGGATCAGAGAAGCCGCCTACATGACCGGAGGCTACCCATGTTTCAGGGTTCATAAGTATAGCGCAGTCTATCCCTACATTATATTTGGATTCCTGCACAAACTTCTTTCTCCACGCCGCCTTTACGTTGTTCTTAAGCTCAACGCCGAGCGGACCGTAATCCCATGTGTTTGCAAGACCGCCGTAGATCTCACTTCCGGCAAAAATAAAGCCTCTGCCCTTACAGAGAGCGACTATCTTTTCCATTGTTTTATCAGTATTGTTCATTATATCACCTCATAAGATGTACGCAAGCATTATGCAGCGTTTATTTTTTCTGTTTTAATGAAATATTATTATAGATACAACGTATATTTTATAATAACAGAATTAATTTGTCAAGTATTATTTTGAAATAAGGGAATTTTTGCTGTAAGAGTTCTGATGTTTGCGGCGAAAGCGGACAATAGGCTGTAGTGGCAGATGCTATCCGCGCGTATGTGAGTTGATAAATTTAAAGCTGTTCAATAATTGAGAGTAAAGTTAAAAAATAACATTATTTATATAAAAAGATACATTCTGAACATATTAACATTAATAAACTTAAATTAGTTTGTTGGTTTTTATTCAATTTAATTCTTGCAAATTTCAATTTCATGTGTTACAATAATCTATGACAAAAGTTCAAGTGGGAAATATAGAAAAAACGAAGGTTGTATTTATTTTTGGAGGAAAGAAATCATGCAGCTGATAACATCTATCAACTATTTTATATGGCTTATTTTTGTTGTTTGTTATTTATATCAGATGTATTACATAATCGTACCGTATATAAAGAAAGATAAGCCTTTGAAAGAACCGAAGGCTAACAGATTTGCAGTTCTTATTTCGGCAAGAAATGAATCCGGGGTAATAAAGCAGCTGCTTGACAGTATTAAATCACAGACCTATCCGTCTGAGCTGGTGGATATATATGTGGTTGCTGATAACTGTACAGACAATACCGCTGAGATAGCTCGCGAATGCGGCGCAAACGTATATGAGCGTTTCGACACGGTAAATGTCGGTAAGGGTTACGCTCTCAATTATCTTTTGCGAGAGATCAGCCGCAAGTATGATGACGAGCGCTATGACGGTTTTTTTGTGTTTGATGCAGACAATGTGCTTGATCCGCATTATATAGAGGAAATGAACAAGACGTTCTCAAGCGGATATGATATATTAACAAGCTACCGCAATTCCAAGAACTATGGCGACAACTGGATCTCTGCCGGATATTCACTCTGGTTCCTGCGTGAATCAAAGTATTTGAACTATTCGAGAATGCTCATGAACACAAGCTGTGCTATTTCAGGAACAGGCTTTATGTTCAGCAAGAAAATAGCCAAGGAGCTTAACGGATGGAAGTATTATCTCCTTACAGAGGATATAGAGTTTACAGTCGATCATGTAATAAACAACTATAAGATAGGATACGCAAAGAACGCTGTATTGTATGATGAGCAGCCTAAGGAATTCAAGCAGTCCGTGCGCCAGAGGATGCGTTGGGCAAAGGGCTATTATCAGGTGCTTTGCAATTACGGCGCCAAGCTTATCAAGGGAATATTCAAGGATAAGAGCTTTTCGTGCTATGATATGTCCATGTCTATAATGCCGGCTATGGTTCTTACAATATTCAGTGCGGTTATAAATATGACAGCGATACTTGTAGGTCTTATGGCAGATATAAGCGTCGCGCCTGTGGTTGAGTCAATTATGGGCGGATTTGTGAGCATGTATATCACAATGTATACTATCGGCGCGATAACTACTATTTCGGAAAGAAAGAAGATATATACATCAACATGGAAAAAGATACTTTATACTTTTACTTTCCCTATATTTATGATGACATATATACCGATAACATTTGTGGCATTGTTTAAAAAAGTAGAATGGAAGCCTATTGTGCACAGCCAGTCAAAGACTTTGGCGGATATTAAGAGCACTAACTGAATCATATGAGATGGGGCTGTAGCAAAATTTGCAACAGCCTCTTTTTGCATCTGAAACATACAAAAAACTAAAATTAAATGAAAAATTTTCTTGACATACGGCGTTTTATGTGATAGAATAATTTACGTAAAAGGGAGTAGCTTGCGCACAGGCTGCGTAATATGGTGTCGTCAGTACGATCTCAGGATCCGTGCCATATTCTAAAGAAGCAAGACTTTTACTGCAGATTTATTTTGCTGCGGTAAAAGTGTTGCTTCTTTTTTTCTTAATATGGAACGCGGATATAGACGTTATAATTTACGGCGCACACGTAAAAAATAAAACATAACGCATCATATTAACACAAATGTGCGCAGCGGAAAAAGGGCGGCTGCCTAAAAGAAAACAGTAAGGAGATGTAAAAATGGAACCGTATCAATTGCAAAAGGATGCTGTGATGGGATCGCTTGGAACGAGCGAAAACGGACTTTCTCAGCGTCAGGCAGAAGAGAATCTGAATAAGTTCGGAAAAAATGAGCTTGTTGAGGGCAAAAAGAAGAATCCGGTGGTGCTGTTTTTAGAGCAGTACAAGGACTTTCTTGTAATAATACTTATAGTTTCAGCTATTATTTCCGGAATACTCGGGGATCTGGAAAGCGCGCTTGTAATATTTATCGTTATAACGATAAATGCGGTACTGGGCACTGTGCAGCACATAAAGGCTGAACAGTCGCTGAACAGTCTTAAGGAGATGTCCGCGCCAACAGCAAAGGTAATACGCGACGGCGAAATAAAGGTCATACCGGGCAAGGGCGTGGCAGTCGGAGATGTGGTCGTTGTAGAGGCGGGCGACTATGTATGCGCAGACGGCAGAATAATTGAAAACGCGTCGCTTAAGGCTGACGAAAGCGCGCTTACAGGAGAGAGCGAGCCTGTAGAGAAGCAGGATACTGTGCTTGAGGGCGAAAAGCCGCTCGGCGACAGGATAAATATGCTCTACTCCGGCAGCTTTGCGACATACGGCAGAGCCAAGATGGCTGTTACTGCAACAGGAATGAATACTGAGATAGGTAAGATAGCAACGCTGTTAAAGAATACTCAGGAGAAAAAGACGCCGCTGCAGATAAGCCTTGACAATTTTGGCAAAAAGCTTTCTCTTATCATTATAGGCGTGTGTGTTATAGTTATGGGACTCAGTCTCTTTAGAAGCAGGGGAGATATGGATCTCAAGGTATTCTCAGACGCGTTCGTTTTTGCGGTAGCTCTTGCGGTCGCGGCAATACCGGAGGCTTTAAGCTCGATTGTTACCATAGTTCTCTCTGTGGGCACGCAGAAGCTTGCTAAGGAAAACGCCATTATTAGAAAGCTCCAGGCGGTAGAGGGGCTTGGCTCGGTATCGATAATATGCTCAGATAAGACAGGAACTCTTACTCAGAACAAAATGACTGTGCAGAAGATATACTTTGACGGTCAGATAATAGATAAGGACGATGAAATAAATCCGCGTCAGTGTCAGCTTATAATTGACGGAGCGCTGTGCAATGATTCTATACGCAAGGACGGCAAGGAGATAGGCGATCCTACAGAGATAGCGCTCATAGATTTTTCAAAGAAGCATAAGCTCCCTGCTGAGGAGATGAGAGAAAAATATCCGCGTCTTGGCGAGATACCGTTTGATTCTGACAGAAAGCTCATGAGCACAGTCCATGAGATAGGCGATGGATACAAGATGCTTACAAAGGGCGCTGTCGATGTGCTCGCGTCAAGGATACTTGAGGTAAAGACTATGGACGGCAAGCGCGAATTTACCGCGGCTGATCTTGAAGAGCTCAGAGAGGTGAACATGAAGTTCTCTAAGATGGGTCTCAGAGTTCTGGCGGTCTGTGAGAAAACGGTCAGTGGTGTCGAGATATCAGTAGAGGATGAAAAGGATTATATCTTGCTTGGACTTATTGCGATGCAGGATCCGCCGAGAGAGGAAAGCGCCGAGGCTGTCGCAAAATGTAAGACTGCCGGTATCATGCCTATAATGATCACAGGAGACCATCTTATAACAGCATCAGCGATAGCCGAAAAGATAGGCATACTTGACGGCGGCAGACGCGCCGTGGAGGGAAGCGCAATAGAGAAGCTCAGCGATAAGGAGCTTGAGGATTTCGTAACAGACGTAGCGGTATATGCGAGAGTGTCGCCGGAGCACAAAATAAGGATAGTGAGCGCATGGCAGCGCAAGGGCTATATAGTATCAATGACGGGAGACGGTGTAAATGACGCGCCTGCTCTTAAGCAGGCAGATATAGGCGTTGCAATGGGTATAACCGGAAGCGAGGTCGCAAAGGATGCGGCGTCTATGGTGCTCACGGACGATAACTTTGCCACAATAGTAAAGGCTATAGAAAATGGTCGTAACATATATAAGAATATTCAGCGTTCAATACAGTTTCTGCTTTCGGGTAACTCCGCGGCGATACTCGCCGTGCTTTACGCCTCGTTTGCATATCTGCCGGTCCCGTTCAAGGCGGTGCATCTGCTGTTTATAAATCTTTTGACAGACAGTCTGCCTGCTATAGCGCTTGGAGTGGAGCCGCATTCCGACAGCGTTATGAAGGAAAAGCCGCGTAAAAAGGAACAGTCTATCCTTACAAAGCGTGTTATGACAAACATTCTGACAGAGGGCGTTGTAATAGGAGTTCTCACCATAGCAGCGTTCCATATAGGTCTAATGAGGAGCGAGGCAGTGGGTACAACAATGGCGTTTTCAACTCTGTGTCTATCCAGACTTGTTCATGGTTTTAACTGTAAGTCAGACAGACCTGTGGCATTCACAAGGAAGATGTGGAACAATCCGAGTCTTATTGGCGCGTTCATAATAGGATTTGTGCTGTTGAATGCGGTGATCCTTATACCGCCGGCACAGAAGCTGTTTGAAGTGTCGCCGCTTACTGTGGGCGAGCTGCTCACTGTTTACGGACTTTCAGCAGCGGCGTTTGTTATAATACAGATAATAAAGCTTATAAAAGTGTCATTCAAAAAGAAAAAACAAAAGAAGAACTGATACTAATATAAAAAACGAGCCTTACGCATGGAAATGCGCGAGGCTCGTTTTTTTGAGATTTGCCATATGCTTTATTCTCCGGATATACTTGCGATAAGCTCTTTGTAATTGATCTGCTCCTTAATAAATTTATTTATGCAGAGCAAGTTTGAGCAGGTATATCCGAACGCGCCGTAGCGGCATTCGGCGTCCGGTTCCTGACAGGAATCGCAAAGGCACATTTGACCTTTTGTAACAGGTATTACAATGTAATCGTTTTCGTTGAGCAGCTTTATAGCAGCCTCGATACTTTTTTCGTCAGCCATTTGATCACACCTTCAATCTTTTGTCTTTATAAAATAGTTTAGCACAATTTGATGTAAAAGTCAATGTTCTGTTTAAGGAGCTGCAGGACATGGTCCATTAACAGCCCATATGTAAATGCAGCGTAAATCCATGTATTTTTTTGTGAGTAGCTCAATATATTTAAAATATATATTGATTGGGCAATTGTAAAATTCCAAAAGGGTTTCACAATTGCTTATATATTAATAGAATAGAGGCGCTTACATGGTTATTGCTGTTTCAAGAAAAAAACTGTTGCTGACTGCGGCTGTGTCTGCTGCGCTGCTGTCTGCTGCAGCCGGGTATTTTTCCGGACGCTCAGTGATGACGGCGCGCAGTGATACGTCAATGCAGGAGCCTATAAAGTGGGTGGATTTCAACGTCTCGTACGAGGCGCTGCGGGATACTATGGAGGCGGATATATCGTCGTATGGAGAGGCGGTGCACTATGATTGGATAGAGCTGTTATCATATCTTGCTTGCGTAAACGGAAATGATTTTTCAGGGTATAAGGAAAAGTCATTGACGGAGCTGACCGAAAAGCTGAGTGGCGGAACTGATATGGATGAGATAACGAAGGAGATGAAGTATTATCAATATTATAAGGAATGCTTTGAAGCTATACTTGGTGAGTATATAGGTGAATTTGCCGTGCAGACAGAATCGGATGACGCTGTGGTCTGGGAGAAAAAATATGGTTTAAAGGTATTTTGCCCTATAGCGAAAAACTATTCATTCAGCCATTATGATGACTTTGCCAATGCACGCACATATGGTTACAGCCGCCTGCACACAGGTCATGATCTTTTTGGCAGCATAGGAACTCCGGTAGTGGCGATCGAGAGCGGAGTGGTAGAGAGTGTGGGCTGGAACCGATACGGCGGCTGGAGGATAGGGATACGCAGCTTTGATAAAAAAAGATATTATTATTATGCGCATCTGCGCAAGGATCATCCATATACACCCGTGATCAAGGAAGGCGCAGTAGTAAAGGCAGGAGATGTTATAGGGTATTTGGGTATGACAGGTTACAGTGAAAAGGAAAATGTAAATAATATAAACCGACCGCATCTGCATATGGGGATACAGCTCATTTTTGACGAGTCACAAAAGGATGGCTCTAACGAGATATGGGTTGACGGGTATAATATATTAAAATTGCTGCAAAATAATTGCAGTGAGGTATACAGAGATGAGGAGAGCGGCGAATATGTGCGCAGGTATGATTATTACGAGGCTTTATTGGAGGGGAAAGAAGGATGTTAGTGATCAGCATAAAGCGTTTGATGGCAATAGCTGCGGCAGCCGCGGCAGTAACGCTGGCTGCCGCGTTTTCTGTGCGTACAGCGGTGCGCACGTTTGCTCCGGAGGCAGAGGAGGTGAAAGTACCCATTCTTATGTATCATCTGGTTTTAGAGGGATCAAAGGGGAATAAATATATTGTGTCTCCGGCTGACTTTGAAAGTGATCTGAAATACCTGCGCGAAAACGGATACACAACTGTTGTGATGCAGGATCTGATTGATCATGTGTACAATGGAGCAGAGCTGCCGGAAAAGCCTGTAGTGCTCACATTTGATGATGGATATTACAATAATTATGTGTATGTATATCCTTTGCTTAAAAAATATGATTCAAGGGCGGTAATATCTATTGTCGGCGCGTATACCGATCTTTACAGCAAAACACCGGATACGCATGTTAATTATGCCCATATGTCATGGGCAAATGTAAAAGAAATATCAGATTCAGGCTATGTGGAGATACAGAATCATACGTACGATCTTCACTCGCTCGACAAAGGCAGGAGCGGGAGCAAAAGGAACAGCGGCGAGAGTGAGCAGGAATATGAAAAAATGCTCCGAGCCGATGTAGGTGAGCTGCAGGAGGAATGTCTTGAAAAGCTTGGCAAAGCCCCCGATACGTTCACTTATCCATTTGGGCTTGTAAGCAAGGAATCACTTGATATAATAAAATCTTTAGGTTTCAAGGCGAGCCTTTCGTGTGAGGAGGGGCTGAACAGTCTTGGTGATGATCCTGAGCAGCTGTATAAGCTTAAAAGATATATCAGAACTCCGTCGCGCAGCGCGGCAGATATCTGTTCCGGGATATGAGAGAGCGACGCCGCTTTATTTCATCTGTTCTGAGCTGTTTTTTTGAGCGCGCGAGGCTGCTGCAACTCATTGAACTTTGCGGCAGCCTCTAAAAACAGTTAAAACGCTTAGGCGTTAGTCTCGTTATCGGCTTTTTCAGCCGCCATAAGCATAATACTTATAATATCTGTGTTTTCAAGTATTCTTTCAACAGCGGGCTGTATTGCAGCAAGCCTGTAGTTTTTATAGCTTTCAGGATACATATCCGAAAGAGCTTCAAAAAATCTGTTTTTATACATTGTTCCGGGCGTGTCAATATCGCTGTACTTTTTGCGTAGGTACGCCATTACTGCCTCGGATTCCTCAGAAAGCGCCTCAAGCAGCGGAAGAACGGAATCATTGCCGTTGCCCGTATCCTCAACATAATCAGGGTATCCGCTTTGGGCTGTATACAAGGCTATAGTATCATCGGGAATAAGTATGTACATCTCGTTGATATACGGCCTAATATCTATATTTCCGAACGGGTCGATCCTCACCTCAAAATCATCTCCGGTCCTTAACGAGCTTTTTATCGCTTCTGCTGCCGCCTCTTTGAGAATTTGCTCGTTTCTTTTTACAAGCTCTGACCATGTCATATTGCTCACCTCTTGCTCTTATGTATTTGCTTATATTGTATCACTGTAAAAGAGATTTGTAAAGTGTGTATAGTCAAATTGTTGTTGACAAAAAAACAGTTGTATAATATAATTATAATATATGGTTAAACGGAGGGCGAAAAAGCATGAGGAAAATGATCGCGGCGATTTGCGGCGCTGCTGTGCTTGCACTGAACGCCGGAGCTATGGCGTTTACAGACACTGCTGGACACTGGGCTGAAAATGATATAAATGAAATGACGTCTGCGGGCTATCTGGACGGCTATCCTGACGGGAGCTTTATGCCTGATAATTATGTGACAAGGGCGGAGTTTCTGAAAATAATAACGCTGCGCTATGGTCTGACACAGAATGAGTATAGCTATACGCTGTGGAGGGATGTGAGCGCGGAGGACTGGTACAGTCCGTATTGCGCGGCGGGAATGATAATACCGGAATATGATGACGGTAACCTGTACCCGTCAGAGGCTTTGCAGCGGTATGAGGCTGCTTGGGCTTTGGCAAATATATATGACCTTGATGTGAGCAGCGACAGCGGTTCTTCAAAAAATATGGGGGATTATCAGGAGTATTCAGGGGATGCGGAGCTGTGTGCTCTTATATCATCGGTTATTGACAATGGTATGATGAACGGCAAGGACGCAGGGTTTGAGCCGTATTCTGCTCTTACAAGAGCGGAGCTGTGCACGCTGCTCAACCGTCTTGAGGACAGGGAAGCGAACGTTGAGGTGCTCAATATCGTGCTGAACAGCATGATAATACCTGGTATGGCACAGTAATACAGGGGATAAAAACAGATAATTATGTGTATAATATATACATTTAATTTTACAGGACGGAGTGCAGCTGTTCCTGAGCTTATAAAACTTATACAAGAATGGAGATGGTAAAACATGAGAGGAATTGAAACGCCGATTACTAAGATACGCAGAACAGTATTCCGTGAGGTTGCGCGCGTTGCGTTTGAATCCGAGAATATCAATGACGATATAGAGGCGATCCCTTACAAGATAACACCGGGAGATGTGCCGCTGTACCGCGAGAGCATATACCGCGAAAGAGCGATAGCAGCGGAGAGAGTAAGACTGGCGATGGGACTTTCTCTGAGACCGGAGAACAAGCCGGTCCACGTAACGAGCGGTCTCAGCACAAGCAATATTTCCGATAAATATTACGAGCCGCCGCTCATGCAGGTAATACCCTCGGCATGTGACATGTGCGAGCATAATGTGTACGAGGTATCTAACCAGTGTCATGGCTGTGTTGCTCATCCGTGCATAGAGGTATGCCCTAAGGGCGCAATATCAATGGTGAACGGAAAATCATATATAGACCGCGACAAATGTATAAAGTGCGGAAAATGTAAGGCTATATGCCCGTATGACGCTATAGCAAAGAAGATGCGCCCCTGCGCGTCAGCCTGTGGTGTAAACGCTATTGAGAGTGACGAGCATGGAAGAGCGGTCATAAATAATGAAAAGTGTGTTTCCTGCGGTCAGTGTATGGTAAGCTGTCCGTTTGGAGCGATAGCGGACAAGTCTCAGATATTCCAGCTTATCCGGGCTATAAAGAAGGGCGACGAGGTAGTGGCAGCGGTTGCTCCGGCGGTAGTTGGTCAGTTTGGAAAGGATGTAAGACTTTGGAAGATAAAGGCGGCGTTGCTTGACCTTGGTTTCAAAGAGGTGTACGAGGTAGCTCTTGGCGCGGACATAGGCGCTATAACAGAGGCTCACCATTATGCGGAAAAGGTAAAGTCGGGCGAGCTCCCGTTCCTGCTCACCTCATGTTGTCCGTCGTGGTCAGTTTTAGCAAAACGAATCTTGTCTGATGATATGGCAGAAACGGTTTCAAATTCGCTCACGCCAATGGTTGCAACTGCGCGCAGCATAAAGCAGAAACGGCCGAACGCAAGGGTGGTATTTGTTGGTCCGTGCGCTTCAAAGAAACTTGAGGCATCAAGAAGGTCGGTGCGCAGCGATGTGGATTTCGTTATAACGTTCGAGGAATTGGCAGCAATGTTTGAGGCGAAGGGTATTGATTTTGAGACTTATGATAAAGAAGTACCTGTTCATGATGCTACCGGCGCGGGCAGAGGCTATGCTGTCGCTACTGGCGTTGCATCTGCGATAGAACAGTGTATCAACGAATATTATCCTGATGTTGAGGTGTTCATAGAGCATGCAGAGGGACTCGCGGATTGTCAGAAGATGCTGATGCTTGCCAAGGCAGGAAAGAAGGATGGATGCCTTATCGAGGGTATGGCGTGTCCCGGCGGATGTATAGCGGGCGCCGGAACGAATATAGCTATACCTCAGGCTGCACAGGCGGTAAAGAAATTTGTGCGTGATTCTACAACTAAGATACCGGCAAAGGATCTTGAGGAAATAGAGCTTCCGTAAGTGAAAATCTGAAAGGACTGCAGTCAAATCCACAGACTGTATAAAGTGAATAAAACAAAGATAGCAAGTCATTTTTGTGAATGGCAGCAATTTCAGTATAAAATTCGATTCGAGGCTGTTGCGAAACTCGTTGAGTTTTGCAACAGTTTTTTTATTGCCTGCTGTAAGAAAAAAATGAGCTTTTTTTCAAAAAAGTATTGACAAAACTGTTATAACTGTATATACTATATATAAACAGAATAACTGTGAGGTGATGGGATGAATATCTATATAGATAATAAAAGCGGTGTGCCCATATACGATCAGATATACAAGCAGATAAAAGGATTGATAATAAACGGAGAGCTGAAAGAGGATGATATGCTGCCGTCTATAAGAAATCTTGCAAAGGATCTGGGGATAAGCGTTATCACGACAAAGCGGGCTTACGATGAGCTTGAAAAAGAGGGATTTATTTATACTGTTGCGGCAAAGGGCAGCTTTGTAGCGCCTAAGAATGTGGAGCTTATACGTGAGGATATGCTCAAGCGCATAGAGGGGTATATGCAGGAGATAATACAGCTGTCAAAGGCGTGCCGCCTTACCAATAAGGAAATTGTGGATATGTTTATGATAATGAGTGAGGAGGAAAGTGAATGAATGCGTTGGAGATAAATGGACTCAGAAAATCATATAAGGATTTTGAACTGGAAAATGTAAGTTTTTCTTTGCCGTCAGGCTGTATTCTCGGGTTGATAGGAGAAAATGGAGCGGGAAAAAGCACTATAATCAAGCTTATTCTGAATATGATAAACCGTGACGGAGGCTCTATAACGGTTTTGGGTAAGGATAACAAGGAGAATTTTGAGCTTGTTAAGGAGGATATAGGGGTAGTATTAGATGACATAGGATTTCCTGAATGTATTACCGCACAGCAAATTAATAATATAATGAGATACACCTATAAAAACTGGGATGAAAAGCTTTATTATGAATACATAAGGAGGTTCGATATTCCTGAGAAAAAGCAGTTCAAGGAGTATTCACGCGGCACAAAAATGAAGCTGGGCATAGCGGTGGCGCTTTCGCATGATCCAAAGCTGCTTATACTTGATGAGGCAACAAATGGGCTTGATCCGGTAGTCAGAGATGAGATAACCGATATATTCAGCGAGTTTACCCGTGATGAGAGCCATACGATACTTATATCATCTCATATAGTGAGCGATCTTGAGAAGATATGTGATTATATAGCGTTTCTTCATAAAGGAAAGCTTATGCTGTGTGAAGAAAAGGACAGATTGTTGGAAGAGTATGTGTTAGTGCAGTGTTCGGCGGATGATTTTACGCGAATGCGTAAAGAGGGTGTAAAAGGAGTTAAAAAGTCGGTTTATAATGTTGAGGCTGTAGTTGAGCGCAGGTGTGTACCGGCAGGGATAAGGATAATCCCTGTTACGATAGAGGAATTATTTGTATTCATGGTCAAGGAGGGTAGAGCGCTATGAAAGGGTTGATCTTGAAGGATCTGTATATGATGCGGAAATACAACATGTCTTTTCTGCTGATATTCGCAGTTTTTATGGTAGTTTCGTTTTTCGGAGGAGAAAATTCGTTTTTTACAGTATATCCGGTTTTGCTGGCAGGTATTTTGCCTGTAAATCTTATAGCGTATGACGAGAAAAGCAAGTGGATGAGCTATGCTGTAGTATTCCCGTATTCAAGAAGACAGATAGTAACCGTGAAGTATATAATAACAGCTGTAGTATATGCGGTGATACTTTTATTAACGTTTGTTGTGCAATGGTTAAAGGCTGCTGTGTATGGAGGAGATATATCGGATAATGTTTCGATAATATCTGTCCTTGCCCCTGTAGGTATTATGCCGTCTGCGGTTATGTTGCCGCTTATATTCAAGCTTGGAGTGGAAAAAGGCAGGATAGTATATATACTTGGAATATGTATCATATGCGCTCTTATACCTATGTTTACTATGAGTGAAGATATTAGTATAGATATAGGAGCAGCGCAATTGATGATAATTATTATACCTATACTGTTGTTTATATTCTCGTGGTTTGTATCTGTAAGAGTTTTTGAAAAAAGAGAGCTTTAAGAAAGTTACAGAGCTGTTTGCGTTGTCGGCGGCTCTGTTTTTATATTTATAGCAAAAAAATAAAAAAAAGGTATTGACAAAACAGGGAATATAGTGTATTATTGTATTAAGAGGTTAATACAATAATACACAAGCGATAAACGACCGCTTGATAATATTTAGATAACAGAAAGCTTCAAAAGAGTTTTGTGGTTATATGAAACGATATTTTGGAAGGAGTGAGAGGATATGAGCTGGGATTTTGATAATGACCGTCCTATATATTCGCAGATAATAGAGCATATAAAAGGATGTATAGTATCGGGTGAATATGCGGCGGGCGAAAAGCTGCCGGCGGTCAGAGAGCTGGCGTTCGAGGCGGGAGTTAACCCGAATACTATGCAGAGGGCGTTTGCGGAGCTTGAAACGGAGGGTCTTGTTCATGCTAACCGCACCAGCGGCAGGTTCATAACGGAGGATATAGGTATGATAAATGATCTGAAGAACGAGATCGCGGGCAAGGCTGTGACAGAGTTTATGTATAATATGAAAAATATAGGCTTTAGCAAGGATGAAGTAATAGAGCTTATAAATAAATGTGATAACATGGAGGGAGATGGCAAGGATGAATGAGGTCATTATGGAATGCAGGGGATTGTGGAAGAGCTACGGAGCTTTTCCAGCGTTGCGTAATATTAATCTGGAGCTAAGAAGAGGTAGAATAATAGGATTGCTTGGTCCTAACGGCAGCGGAAAAACAACGCTTATCAAGCTTGCAAATGGATTGCTTACACCATCAGCCGGTGAGATAAGAATAAACGATATTGCTGTAGGAGTAGAGACAAGAAAAATAGTATCATATCTGCCGGATTGCGTATGCCTGCCGGATTGGATGAGGATAAGCGAGCTTGTGACATTCTACAAGGATTTTTATGAGGATTTCAGTGAGGATAAGGCGAATGAGATGCTGGCAAATCTTCATCTGGACAAAAATCAGCGGTTCAAAACGCTGTCAAAGGGAAACAAGGAAAAGGTACAGCTTATATTGGTCATGAGCCGTAAGGCGCAGCTGTATCTGCTTGACGAGCCTATGGGAGGAGTGGATCCGGCAACAAGGGATTATATATTAAATACGATCATTTCCAACTATTCACCCGATGCGGCTGTCGTTATCTCGACTCATCTCATATCTGACGTAGAGAATGTGCTCGATGAGGTCGTTTTTATAAATCAGGGAGATATAGTTCTTCACGACAGCGTTGACAATATACGCGGTGAAAAGGGAAAGAGTGTGGACGCTTTATTTAGGGAGGTATTCAGATGTTAAAGAAATTGTTCAGATATGAGTTAAAGGCAATGGGCAGGCTGCTGCTGCCATTGTATGGAGCAACTGTGCTTATGGGTATAATAAGTGCAGTTGTATATAGTTTTTCGCCGGGGGTGAGCAATGGTATAATAACTATCGACAGCTCCAGTGTTGTTGGTGCGACGATATTCACAATAGTTATGGTTATGCAGGTAATGCTCACATTGTCAACTATAGTATTCAGCTATGTTTTTGCGATATATAGATTTAAAAAGAACCTGTTAGACGGCGAGGGTTATCTTATGAACACTTTGCCTGTAACAACAGGTCAGAATATACTTGCCAAGCTGCTGGCGGCATCGTTGTTTGAGCTGCTTGCAATAATAACTGTGTTATTATCATGGTTTTTATTCGCGTTTGCAAGCACGGCGACTATAAAGGATCTCTGGGATTATATAGCAGCTGGGTTAAGGAATTTATTTGTTGATGTTACCGTGAGTGATGCTCTGATACTTATTGAAGTGATAATACTTGTACTCGTTGCGTTCATTCAATCGAATCTTATGTTCTATGCGTCAATGAGTGTTGGCTATTCTTCAAATGGCAGAAAGCTGCTGAAATCCATAGGGATGTACGTGGCGTTCTATATGGCGTCGCAAATTGTCGGAACGGTATTGCTCAGCATTATATCTATATCGGCAGGCGGCAATATAGAGAGTAATGCAGCAGGACATATGATTCTTTTGACATCATTGATTTTCAGTGTAGCTTTCTCAATAGGATATTGGTTCCTTACAAAGTATTTTATGAAAAATAAGCTTAATCTTCAATAAAAAGGTAAACTTCCATATAATAAAAACGCGCCGGTCTTGCATTGATGGATCGGCGCGTTTTGTTGTTTTGAGTATCAGTCTATTGTTATAACTGTAGGCAGTGTGGTTACATATGCGGCATTCCTGTCGATCTCAACGGAAAGCTCAGGTTTAAAAACAAAATCCTTTACATTGTCCTTGAACTCATTTCTGCCCTCGTATTCAGCGAGGAATTTGATAAGCTGCTTGTATATCTCACGAGATTTGTTGAACGCGTCATATGAAAGCAGAGCGCATTCTTTATTTGCGAATGCTGTTTTGTCGGCGGAGGTAGTCATTGCATTATCCGCCTGTTTTATATGCTCTATGAGGGCGTCCTCATATTTGCTATAGAATTCCTTTACAGCGTTTCCGAACAGCTCGCGGTCGAGCGAGCAAAGCGTGCTAAGTGAACGCATTGTCCAGTACATGGAGTATTCACTGTAATCAGGCGAATCAATAGCGCATATGGGCGGGGTCTCGGTCAGAGCTGCAGCGTAGTACGGTATAAACGGCGCAAATTCACTGTTTCCGTAGCAAAGCCACTCAATGCAGCTGGTCTGTACCGATAGATTCGGCCTTATCTGTAATATATGGCATTCCTCCTGCCTTGATGAGCCTATCATTCTGGTGAACTGGTTTTCATCAAGGTTGGTATTGTACTCTGTATCCTCGTATCTGTATCTGGTAACATCCATAACGTCTTTTACGCTGATTTTTTTGTTGGGAGTAAACAGCAGACTGTAATCTCCTTTGTGTGGATCGGCGCTTACGCCGCCGCCCAAAAGCCGTCTGCCTCCCCAGACACGTATGAGATTCGCCTCGTAAACATCTGCCGGATCTGCGTCAACGCCGAAAACGGGAACAGAGTATGTGTCGCGGATATTTATCTTGCCGTTTTCCTCTTTAAGGAATCCGTTGTCGCGCGCGAGCGATACAAGCCCGTCTGAAGCGATAGTATCCGGTGAGTCCAAGTCTATAGTTTCAAGCATATAGGCGTTAGGGATGACGGCGGCTTTGTCATCAGGCAGTTTTATAGCGGCATATTGGTGACCTGAAAGTATCTCCATATACCATGCCTCGTCCTTGTCAGCTATCATTATTATATTACCCTCGCCAGAGCCGTGCTCGTCTATTATATCGGCTATTATTTCTATTCCCTCCCGCGCAGTTGAGGCAAAGGAAAGGATTATGTCGTTTACCGAGAGCTCGTAAAGACCGTTTTCAGTAAACGGATCAGCTTTAAGAGCCGCTTCATTAGGATATGCGGTGATAGTTGAGGTAGCAGCTACTCCGCACTCATTAAAGCCTGCCTCTCCATATGGTGTGTCACCGATACCCTTTTTGCCTGAGCAAGGCACAGCGGTGTATCTGTATGTATGCGATGGATATTCTACCTTAAGTCCGTATGCGTCGGTGTAATACTCGCCCGGCTTGTGATCAGCAGCGGAATGGACAATGAATCTTTTGCTGCATGAGCTTGACATGTCCTCCGTTCTGGCAAGCATAACCGAGCCGTCCTCTGATACATCCTTACCCACATATACGCCTGTGCAGGCGCTCGCCGAGGTATATGCCGCTGCGCTTATAAATACGGCGGCAGACAGAACAGCCATTGTTTTTGCTGGTTTAAGATACATATTTAAATAACCTTTCTTTATTTTGATATGGGATAGTATTCTGAATAACTGTAATTTTATACATTTAAGATATAATAACGCATTATCAGCTATTTGTCAAGAGCAAACACAAGGCAAACAGCGGAAAATGTTTAAAAAAACGTGAACTTTGTATAATTGATTGACAATAGCTGTATTATTATTGTATAATTAATATATATAATTTGTTGGCAGATATGAAACGCCAGAGCGAGAGGAGAAGAACAATGGGATATTATTTTGATGATTCCAGAAGCATAAACGCTTATGAAGGAACAGATGTAAAAGCGATATTGACATCGCTCGCGTATAGGTTTATGGGTCAGAATCTTAAGCATGACTTATATTACCGCGCATATACAAATAAGGGAATAGTACGTACAACGGATTATCGTTATATAGTTGATTTTAATAAGATCTTTCCGGGGAGCAAGGATAAGGACTGCGTATGGGCATTTACCAAGCTTTGGAATAATGGAGACGGTTCGTTCGGTATAGATATAAACTGTTTCGGACCTATGGAGATGTATGTAAACGGCGAGCTTGCATATAAGTCAGATATATTCAAGGAAAGATATTCAGAAACAGCAACGCGTGTATTCATTAAGCTGCATAATGGCTGGAATGATATACGTTTCCGCTGGGAAAAGACAAAGGCAGGCTTTGGCGGACAGTTCGGAACCTGGATAGGAAAATGGGATCTGTATACGCTTATGCCAACCAAGGAGCGCGATGGACAGGAAGGTTTTGTATATACAGGGCTTGTTGATGATAAATATGTTCCTGAATTTGAGGTGGGAATGAGCGAGGCTGATTTTGATCAGAAGCTTTATCCTGATATATCATTCCCTGACGATGGTCTCGGACAGCTCAGTCATATGTACGGTCAGCCTGAGGGCAAGAAAGCAATGGCATGGACAAAGGCGTTCTTTGATGAAATGGGAACAAAGCCGTATAAATTCAGATTGAACAGCCGCGGGGCATGCAAGGTATATGTTGATAGACAAGAGGTATACTCAACAGAGGGCGGCGCATCTGAGTTTGATGTGGATATAAAATTCGGAGATCATGATATTTTTGTTGAAAGCGTATGCGGCGGCGACTGGGGCTTTGAGCTGACGGTTGACGGTGTAGAGCTTGAGAGCGCTGCTGAGGTAAAGGGC
Source organism: uncultured Clostridia bacterium (assembly GCA_944391225.1). GTDB lineage: Bacteria > Bacillota > Clostridia > UBA1381 > UBA1381 > Ornithomonoglobus. The sequence continues at coordinate 18,984 of CALXSS010000001.1, read as the reverse complement.
TTTGACGATGTGTGGATGTATATTGGACCGTTCGAGGCTGATTTTGAATTTCCGTACGATAAGGCGTGCGATATGCACCATGTTATAGGCGAACCCAAGACCTACTGGAGATTGAATGCGGCAGATACATTTGTACGCCCATACAATGAGAATACGCTTTACGGCAGATGGAACTATCCTTTGGGCGTAACCATTTACGGACTTCTCCATACTGCGATGGAGATTGGATCTGAGGATATAAAGGCATACATCAAGGATCACGTACAGCTTTGCTGCGATACTCTTGAATATGCTCTCTGGGATAAGGAGCAGTATGGCGGCGCAACTTCAATACATAACCTGCTTACAAGCATAGATAGTCTTGATGACTGCGGATCATTCGCGTCAACTATGCTTGAGGTAAATAAGTATATGCCGCTTGACGGTGTGAAAGAAGTGGCTGACTATGTAGGCGACTTTATATTCAACAAGATGTCGAGACTTCCTGACGGAACGTTCTTTAGAAAGGATCTTATGCACTCGTTCCACAATCAGACGCTGTGGGCAGACGATCTGTATATGAGCGTGCCGTTCCTGACAAGATACTATAAATTCACAGGCGATATAAAGTATGCTGACGATGCTGCAAAGCAGTTCTTTGGATTCAAAAAGCTTCTGTATATGCCGGAACAGCAGATAATGTCACATGTATATGACTTTAAATATGATACAAAGACAGGCGTTCCGTGGGGACGCGGAAACGGCTGGGTGGTATTCTCCATGACAGAGCTGCTCGCAGAGCTGCCTGAGGATCATCCGCTGCGCGGCGATCTTATAGATTTCCTGAACACTCTTTGCGAGGGCTATCTCAGACTGCAGGATGATGATGGTATGTGGCATCAGGTAATAACAGACTGGGAATCGTATCCTGAGACCTCATGTACATCAATGTTTATCTACGCTTTCTCACGCGGTATCAGATACGGCTGGCTTAAGGAGCCTGAAAAGTATGTAAAGGCTGTATTTAAGGCATGGAAAGCTATGTCAAAGACGAGCGTTGACGCTGACGGAAATGTATATGGCGTATGCCGCGGTTCAGAATTCTCGTTCATACCTGATTATTATAAGTATGAGCTGGGCTGGAATCTTAACGATACTCACGGTACAGGCATAGTAATGCTTGCAGGAATAGAGGTATTGAGGCTCAGCGATTTTCTTGCTGAATAATGTAAAAAGTAATGCGGCTGCAAAGCGAAAGCTTTGCGCCGCTTTTTCTGTATAGAACCTTGGTGGCATGGGATCAATAAAAAAGAGAGGCCGCTGCAACCTCGTTGAGTTTGCAGCGACCTCAGGTGGATTTGAGTTTATTCAATTTCAAGTCTCTTTCCTTCCGGCGCCTTTAGTTCCTTTTTTGGCAGCGTGAGGGTAAGGACTCCGTTTTTGTATTTTGCTTTGATATCATCAGCGTTAATGTTCGAGATGTCGAACGATCTGCTGTATGAACCGTACGAGCGTTCACAGCGGATGTATTTTCCGTGCTTATCCTTGTCTTCATGCTCTGAGTGTCTTTCAGCGCTTAGTGTCAGAGTATTGCCGTTAATATCGATATGGATATCGTCTTTAGCAAATCCCGGCAGATCAGCCTGAACCATGTAGTGGTCTCCCTCGTCTGTTATATCCGCTTTGAAGTCAGCAGCTCCGCTATCTCCGAAAAAGTCAAACGGATCTGCGAAAAAGTTCCTTTCAAATCTATCCAGATCACGGAACGGATCATAAACTGACAAACCATTGTTTCTGCGTCTTAACATAATAAATACCTCCCTTGCATAAGGGGTGAGACTGTCACCCGGTCAATCGTGATTTATTTTATATATGATCTAAGTTTATGTATCGAAGGTTCTTATCCTTTTCTACATATATTATTATATAACACTATGATGAATTGACGCTGAATAAATTATGAACCAAATGTGAATTTTAGCACTCTCGACCGGAGAGTGCTAAAATATGTCCCGCGTGTTTACGGAAAATGAAAAAAAACGGTGAATAAAAGGGTATAAACGAGTATATGAAAAAAATATAGAGAATTTTCAAAAAAACACTTGACAAAGTACAAGCTTATGAATATAATTAGAATGGTGTCTAAATATAACTGTTAAATATTTTGGAAATGAATACAGCCGATAGGGGCTGTGCGTATATCAATAGGAGGTGTATATATAATGAAAATGACATTTCAGCCAAAGAAGCGCCAGAGAGTAAAGGTTCATGGCTTCAGAGCAAGAATGGCGACTAAGTCGGGAAGAAAGGTTCTTGCAGCAAGACGTGCTAAGGGCAGAAAGATCCTTACTACTTCGGATAAATAATAGAATAAGAGCTGTCTCTTTAGTGCAACAGCTAATAATAAGAGACGCTCTTTTTTTCAATCCGTATTTTTTAAGCCGCGTATGTGGCAGAGGAGAGTGTTTGATTTGAAAAATACTCAAAGCCTTAAATTGAACAGAGATTTCAGACGTCTGTATTCGAGGGGCAAAACGGCAGCCGGAGGGTTTGTTGTGGTATATTGCAGACCCAATAGGTATCATTTTAATCGTGTTGGTTTCACAGTCGGCAAGTCGGTGGGCAAGGCCGTTGTCCGCAACAGGACAAAACGGCTTATGCGCGAAAGCTACAGACTCCTTGAGGACAGATTGTCAGGTCATTCGGATATGGTAATAGTTGCGCGTAACCGCGCCGCCGGCAAAACCTTCGCGCAGATCTCGCGTGATATGGAATTTGTCATGCGTTCACTTGGACTGCTTGGCAGTCAAACAAATAGTTAGAATGAAAAGAATATTGATCTTTATTATCAGATTTTACAGACACCAAATTTCACCGCTTAAGGGTACCGGCTGCTGTCGGTTTGTTCCCACTTGTTCACAGTACGCATTGGAGGCGGTAGAAAAATATGGTGCATTAAAAGGCGGATACCTTGCCGTAAGACGTATACTGCGCTGCAGACCGTTTGGCGGCGGCGGGTATGATCCTGTTCCTTAAACGGGCTGCACCAGAAAGGAATTTATATGTGGCATTATATCGTTTTAGGTATGGGCTGGATCATAAAGACTATTTATGAGCTTGTCCAGAATTATGGTGTTGCGATCATTTTGTTTACGATATTGATAAAGTTTCTGCTTTTGCCGCTCAATATCAAATCGCAGAAAGCTATGAGAAAGCAGCAGAAGATACAGCCTATAGTGGCTGAGCTTCAGCAGAAATATGCCAATGACCAGGCAAAGCTCCAGCAGGAAATGATGAAGCTTTACAAGGAGAACAATGTAAGTATGGCTGGCGGTTGCTTGCCTATGTTAATACAGATGCCTATTCTTCTGGCTCTGTATCAGGCTATAAGAAGGCCGCTTACCTACATGTTCAACGTCCCCTATAAGGACGTGCCGGCAGAAATTATAAATAAGGTAGATATGCTTAAGCAGGCTATGACCGAACAGTTTCCGGATATCATCGGCTCGCTTAAGGATACTGATGCCACGGTATTGCTTGATCAGTCACAGATACAGATATCAGACTGGGCTCACCGCATATTGGGAAGCGAAGATGAGTGGTATATAAACTTTAATTTCTTAGGGCTTGATCTTTCAAATACTCCGTGGAGCGCTTTCAATTATTTGTCAGATATAGCAAATCATTTAAGTGTAATAATGCTGTTGATAATCCCTGTGCTCGCCGTAATAGCATCGGTTGCACAGACAAAGATTTCAATGCATATGTCAGGTCAGGACAAGAACAAGACTTCAAACGATCAGGCAGCTGCCATGAATAAGGCAATGATTTGGATGATGCCTGCAATGACAGCATATTTTACATTGATATTGCCTGCTGGTCTTGGTCTTTACTGGATAATCAGCAGTATAGTACAGATTATTCAGCAGATCGTATTGTACTATTATTTTGAAAAGAAAGGGGAGGACTTAGTTGTCAAAGTTCCCGAAAACAAACATCAGCGTGGAAAAAAAGGCAAGAAGCGTTGAGGAAGCTATAGAAGCGGCGTTGAACGAGCTTAATATTAGCAAGGAAGATGCTGTAATAGAGATAGTTCAGGAAGCATCAAAGGGCTTCCTCGGATTAGGAGCTAAGGAAGCGGTTGTAAAGGTTTCGGTAAAATCAGCCGGATCGGAGCCGGAGGCTGAGGCTCAGACAGAACGCGTATCGGCAGCAGAGCCGGTGCAGGAGGCTAAGCCTGTGGAAGGTAAGCTCTATTCATCACCATCGCCCGCGGAGAATGCAAAGAACTTTATAAGTGATATACTCAATGCTATGGGTATAGAGGTAAAGGTGACAGCTGTTCTTGAGGAAGATGTGGTTAAGATCGATCTTGACGGCGAAAATATGGGTATCGTAATAGGCAAGCGCGGCGATACGCTCGACAGCCTTCAGTATCTTACATCGCTCGTTGTCAACCAGAGCTCAGAGGATTATATAAAGATATCTATAGATACGGAGAATTATCGTGAAAAGCGCTCAGAGGCTTTGAATGCTCTTTCAACAAGACTTGCCGCTAAGGTGGCGCGCACAGGTAAAAAGTTTACTCTTGAGCCTATGAATCCGTATGAAAGACGTATAATACATTCAAATCTTCAGGATAATGAGTTTGTAACAACTTTTTCGATCGGTCAGGAACCATATAGAAAGGTAGTTATCGCACCGAAATATCCTAAGCAGTTCGGCGGCAAAAAGGGCGGCTATGGCAAAGGCGGCCGCAAGCGTCCGTCGGGCAGTGGCAGGGGCGGATACAACCGTCAGTCATTCAACAAGTCAGAGAAGAAGAACAGCTCATCTGCAAGTACTGCTACATATAAGGCTGATTTTAAGCCGCAGCAGCATAAGGCAGAGTATAAGAATTTTGAGGAATATCTTGCTGCTCATTCAAAGGATTGATAATTGCGGAAATATAAGGCATGGCTTGCGCTGTGCCGACATATTCTTACCCAATAAAAAACACAGCAATGCAAAACGCATTGCTGTGTTTTTTATTCTTCGCTTTCTGTAATGTATCCCGCGATCTTTTCGATCGTGCGCACAGGCGCATCCTTTGCGGTGCCCCATTCCATATCCTTGTTTCTGTAATCAAATTTTAGCGTGAATTTATGTATATCCTCTTGGATGCGGTCAAGCTCCGCGTTCTCCTTTTTTATGAGAGCGGCAAGGAATTGCCCTGCTTTATCGCCCTTTATACTTTTTGTGCAGTTTTCGGCAAGCATTTTAAAGTGGCGGAGGCATACGCCCTTTGATTTATCGAATTTTTCCTTGAAAGCGTCATCGTTCGCCCACATATAGAGAAGCACATCAATGTATCTCACCATAGTATGCTCCATCTTTTCGCATATCATGCAGCTTTTTTCTGTTTTTTCGAGCATTTCGGATATTTCTTCTGACGCTTTCCCCGCGCTGTTCTTTTTGAACAGACCGGCGTGCTCTGTTTCGAGCGATTTTGTGCTTTTCTCAAGCTTTTTCAGCTTTGATCTAAGCTCATTGAGGTGGGTGTCAAGTATAAGCGCAAGCGGCAGCTTGTTTGGCGCCGCAAACATCATTGAAAAATGCCGTCTGCAATAGCCCTTTGCATTAGACTCTATCCTGTAATCAGGCTCCATCATAGCCGCGCCGAGGGCGTATTGTACCCCCTCTTCCTCAAGCTTTCTTTCAAGCTCGCAGAGCGGGCACTCACAGTCCTTGTCATAAGCCTCATTAACGGGGATAGTGTATATTTTTTCTTTCATTCATATCCGTCCTTTCCACAGTTTATATTATTTTCTGAAAAGCGCGATAGCTTCTCTTATTGTTCTTATTCCGTATACCCTTATTCCGCCAGGGATTTTTATCCCCTTAAGCGACTGTTTAGGCGCTACAGCTGTTTTAAAGCCCATATTAGCCGCCTCAATGAGCCTTTTTTCGAGCTGTGAAACAGCTCTCAGCTCTCCTCCAAGCCCGACCTCGCCAATGAACAGCATGTCCGGGGGAAGGATAATATCTGCCTGACCTGCCGCGATAGCGATGCAGATGCCGAGGTCAGCCGCGGTCTCATCAATGCGCAGTCCTCCGGCAACATTTATATATACATCGGAATTGGCAAGATTCATACGCGCGCGTTTTTCAAGGACTGCTATAAGCAGCAGGATCCTGTTAAGATCAAGTCCGGCGCTCATTCTTCTGGGATTTCCGAAGCCTGTAGGTGTCACAAGAGCCTGTATTTCAGCGAGAATGCCGCGCGTTCCCTCCATTGTGCAAACTATCGCGCTGCCTGAAATGTCCTCTGGTCGTCCCTCCAGAAGCATTTTAGATGGATTGTCCACCTCCACAAGCCCCTTGTCCTTCATTTCAAATACGCCTATCTCGTTTGTGGAACCAAATCTGTTTTTTACTGCGCGCAGTATCCTGAACGAAAGCTGCCGGTCTCCCTCAAAGTATAGCACGCAGTCGACCATATGCTCAAGCACTCTCGGACCGGCAAGCGAACCGTCTTTTGTAACATGACCTACTATAAACATTGAGATGGACATTGATTTTGCTGTTCTCATCAGCGCGTTTGTGGTCTCTCTGACCTGTGGTACGCTTCCGGCAGCCGAGGAGATAGCCTCAATGTGCATTGTCTGTATTGAGTCTATTATAACTATATCCGGCTTTGTATCAGTTATCGCGCCTAATATGGTTTCAACATCTGTTTCAGATATAAGATACAGATTGTCGGTATGGACCCCAAGCCGTTCGGCTCTGAGCTTTATCTGTGCTGCCGATTCTTCACCTGATACATAGAGTATCTTTTTTGTTTTACCGGCGTTCTCGCATATCTGTAAAAGCAGGGTGGATTTGCCTATTCCCGGATCTCCTCCAACGAGTATCAGCTCGCCGTTTACTACTCCTCCGCCCAAGACTCTGTCGAGCTCGCGCATTCCTGTAGAGAAACGCGTTTCGTTATCGTATTTGACAGAGGATATTTTGACCGGCTTATTCAGTGATGTTTTGGCAGCGGCGCTCTGCTTTGCGGCGGCTGATGCTTTTACCGGTTCCTCGAGCGTTTCTATAAGCGTGTTCCAGCTGCCGCAGCCGGGGCATTTCCCAAGCCATTTTAGAGAGCGGTAGCCGCATTCGCTGCATATATATGAAGATTTTGATTTCATGATTTTCCTCCTGTATCGGAACGGACAAAGCCGACGGCTTTTAGTCCGATACATATATTATACAATATCATCGTATTATTATCAACAGTTTTTATTCTTTTTTTACACGAAGTTATTCACTTTGTTCACACTTAATATTACAAATGTTACAATACACTGCAATATCCGTCACAAATGTTACAATATATTAAAATTATGTTACATAATCAGCATAATATTTTATGTAATCCACTTTATCCACGAAGTTATCCACAGTTATCAACACTGATTTTTCCCGTAGCTGCAATACTTTCCAAAAGTTATCCACGTTATCCACGAATACCGGAGGATAACAAAGTTTTTATTTAGTTTACATAAAAATTATATTCACGGCCGGTGTTGATAATTAGTGAATATATATTTCATAAAAAAATTACTTTGTTTTTCTTTACAGTAAACATTTTATGTGTTATAATACGATTAAAGTAATATGCGCGGTTTTACCGCGGCGGAGGTGTTTTATATGCGACTTTATGGATTTAATAATCTCACAAAAGCTATGAGCTTTAATATATATGATGTATGCTATGCCAAGACAAACACGGATCAGCTTGAATATATCGCATATATTGATTCTCAGTACAGCTCTGACCGTCTTACAAAGATTTTGTATAAGCTCACTGATATGATAGGAGCGCATGTTTTGAATGTGTCTAAACAGGATTACGAGCCGCAGGGGGCGTCGGTGGCGTTCCTTATAGCAGATACGCGTATAGCGCATCAAAAGGATTCTGACAAGGCTGAGAATGAGGATGGCGCGCCCGAGATGATATTAGGACATCTTGATAAAAGTCATATAACCGTGCATACGTATCCCGAATTTCATCCTGAAACGAGTATTGCAACATTCAGGGTAGATATAGATATAGAGACCTGTGGTCAGATCTCGCCGCTGCATACTCTCGATTATCTTATCGGAAGCTTTGATTCCGATATTATTACAATGGATTATCGTGTACGCGGTTTTACCCGTGATGTGAATGGCAGGAAGCTGTTTTTAGATCATAAAATGACCTCCATCCAAGATTATATCGACGAGGCTACTCTTGATATATACAATGCAACCGATATAAATGTGTATCAGGCAAATATTTTCCATACACGGCTTATGATAAAGGAGCTCGACCTGTCCAATTATCTGTTTAACACCAATGCTTACGACCTCACCCCCGAGGAGCGCGAGCTTATACTTGATAATTTGCAAAAGGAAATGATTGAGATATATAGTGGCAAGAACGTTTTTACCAAGTAACGAACGCGATAAGCGGCGCATCTCGCCCTTATTCAAGACTCGCAGTACAATGAGTACAGCGTCGTCTTTCATAAGGGCAATCTGCTTGCTTCTCCCGCTCGTTACAGAGGGAACGCGATAAGCGGCGCATCTCACCCTTATTCAAGACCCGCAGTACAATGAGTATAGAGTTGTCTATTAAGAGTGCAATCTGCTTGCTTCTCCCGCTCGTTACAGAGGGAACGCGATAAGCGGCGCATCTCGCCCTTATTCAAGACTCGCAGTACAATGAGTACAGCGTCGTCTTTCATAAGGGCAATCTGCTTGCTTCTCCCGCTCGTTACAGAGGGAACGCGATAAGCGGCGCATTTCACCCTTATTCAGGACTTGCAGAACTAATAATTGCGGCGTGCAAAGGGGGAGCGCGAGGGGCTTGCCCCTCGTAAAAACTAATTCACTTTAAGGAGAAAATGAGAATGAACCAGAGCAAAGCGCCTGTATTAGAGGCTTTGACAAAGCTGAAAACTATGCGTATTGTTCCGTTTGATGTACCAGGACACAAGCGCGGCAGAGGTAATCCGGACTTGACGGAGTTTTTGGGCAGACGCTGCATGGAGGTGGACGTAAACTCCATGAAGCCGCTTGATAACCTGTGCCATCCGGTTTCCGTGATAAAGGAGGCGGAGGAGCTGGCAGCCGACGCGTTTGGAGCGGCACACGCATTTTTTATGGTGGGCGGAACTACATCGGCTGTACAGAGCATGATCCTGTCAGCTGTAAAGGCAGGAGATGAGATCATTCTTCCGCGTAACGTGCACAGGAGCGTCATTAATGCGATGATACTCTGTGGTGCGGTACCTATATATGTAAATCCGGAAACGAATGCGCGGCTGGGCATATCGCTGGGAATGCGAGTGTCAGAGGTGGAGCGCGCTATAAAGGAGCATCCGTCAGCGAAGGCGGTCGTTGTAAACAACCCGACTTATTATGGAATATGCTCTGATATAAGATCAATAGTAGAGCTTGCTCACGAGCATAACATGTATGTGCTTGCCGATGAGGCGCACGGTACACACTTCTATTTTGGCGAGGATATGCCGCCGGCGGCAATATCTGCCGGAGCAGATATAGCCTCTGTAAGTATGCACAAATCGGGCGGGTCTCTTACGCAAAGCTCGTTTTTGCTTACGGGTCCGGGAGTTAACTCGGATTATGTAAGGCAGATAATAAACCTGACACAGACTACCAGCGGATCGTATCTGCTGATGTCGAGCCTGGATATTTCAAGACGGAATCTTGCGCTGCACGGAAAAAGAATATTTGAGCGCATAAAAGGGCTTGTAGATTATGCGCGTGACGAGATAAACGAAATAGGAGATTATTACGCGTATTCAAAGGAACTTATAAACGGCGATTCAATATATGATTTTGATGAGACAAAGCTTTCCATACACACTCTTGATACCGGACTGGCGGGTATAGAGGTGTACGATATTCTGCGTGATGATTATGATATACAGACGGAATTTGGCGATATGGGCAATCTTCTTGCCTATATATCTGTAGGTGACAGGGAAAAGGATATAGAGCGTCTTATCAGCGCGCTGTCTGAAATACGGCGTCGTTTCAAGCGTGACAAGACAGGAATGCTTGAAACGGAGTATATAAACCCGCTTGTTATCGAAACGCCACAGCAGGCGTTTTACGCGGATAAGGTGCAGATACCTATTGAGAGATCTGCCGGCAGGGTGTGCTCAGAGTTTGTAATGTGTTATCCGCCCGGAATACCGATACTTGCGCCGGGTGAGCTTATAACAGATCAGATAATAGAATATATTTCCTATGCCAAGGAAAAGGGCTGTACTCTGCTTGGCACTGAGGATATAGACACAAATTTAATAAATGTTATAAAGTAAAGGTCTTGCAGCCTGAAAATGCGGAATACATTTTCGGAGCGTTTTGTGAAAGGAGTTAAAGGGTAGAAACATGGAACTATGGTTTACGGAAAATCACACAAAAAATGTGCGTTTTTCTGTTAAGGTAACAAAACAGCTTTATTCCGGAAAAAGTGATTTTCAGAGTATAGATGTGTTCGAGTCTCCGGAGTTCGGGCGGTTTCTTACGCTTGACGGATACATGATGCTGACTGAAAAGGATGAATTTATCTATCATGAGATGATAACGCATGTGCCTATGGCGGTTCATCCTAATGCGCGCAATATTCTTGTTATAGGCGGAGGCGACGGCGGCACCGTGCGCGAGCTGCTGAGGTATGATCATGTTGAAAACATTGATCTTGTCGAAATAGACGAGCAGGTCGTGGAGGTCTGCAGGCGCTATCTTCCTCAGACTGCCGCGTGTCTTGCGAACGAGGACGGCAGGATAAGATTTTTTTATGAGGACGGTCTTAAGTATATACGCCACTGCGAGGATATGTATGATCTTATAATAGTTGATTCGACTGATCCTTTCGGACCGGGCGAGGGACTGTTTACAATGGAGTTTTATGGCAACTGCTTCAAGGCTTTGCACGAGGACGGAATAATGGTAAATCAGCATGAAAGCCCGTTCTATGATGAGGACGCGTATGCCATGCAGCGCGCTCATAAGCGGATAGTAAGCTCGTTTGATATGTGCCGTGTGTATCAGGCGCATATACCGACGTATCCGTCGGGGCATTGGCTTTTTGGCTTTGCCACGAAGAAATATCATCCTTTGCGTGATTTTGATCCGGAGCGCTGGCAGGCTTTGGGTATAAAAACTAAGTATTATACTACCCACATACACAAGGGCGCGTTTTATGTGCCGGCGTATGTAGAGGATATGCTTAAGGATGTAGAATATTAAATACAGAGGAGCAACGAATGGAAAAGAATATAGAAACATTTCTCGGCTGTGACAGCGAGTTTGACGAAAGCAAAATAGTTATATTCGGCGCGCCGTTTGATTCAACAACATCGTTCAGACCCGGCACAAGATTTGCGCCGCGCACTATGCGAGCAGAATCGTATGGACTTGAAACCTACAGCCCGTATCAGGATCTGGATCTTGAGGATGCGAAAATATTTGATTCGGGCGATCTGGAGCTTTGCTTTGGCAGGACTGAGCTTGCGCTTGACGATATTGAGACGAGAACGCGGGAAATACTCGACGCCGGCAAGCTGCCGTTTATGATAGGCGGAGAGCATCTTGTAACGCTTGGCGCCGTTCGCGCGGTGGCTGAAAAATATCCGGAGCTTTGCATAGTTCACTTTGATGCTCACGCGGATCTGCGTGATGAATATCTGGGAGCGGAGCTTTCACATGCGGCAGTTATACACCGCGTGTGGGATATATTGGGTGACGGACGCATATTTCAGTTTGGAATAAGGAGCGGAGACCGCGCGGAGCTTGAATGGGGAAAACAGCACGTAAAAACAAAGCTGTTCAGTTTTGAGGGGCTTGAGGAAACAATAGAACATATAGGCAACAGACCTGTGTATTTCACACTTGATCTTGACGTGCTTGATCCGTCAGTGTTCCCCGGAACGGGAACGCCGGAGGCGGGAGGAGTAACATTCAAGGAGCTTCTTAACGCTGTGCTTAAGGTTTCAAAGCTCAATATTGTGGGAATGGATATAAACGAGCTTTCGCCAATGCTTGACGCGAGCGGAGCATCTACCGCAACGGCATTGAAGATAATGCGAGAGCTGCTTCTTGCTGTATACAATAAACAGGGTTGATAAAAAGTATAATAACAGCTGCATAACAGCGGCTGTCTGAATATCTGAAAGGAATGAATGAATATGGGAAAGTGTATGATCATCGGCTGCGGCGGTGTAGCGTCGGTTGCCATTCACAAATGCGTGCAGAACAGCGAGGTTTTTGATGAAATAATGATAGCGAGCCGCACAAAATCAAAATGTGACGCGCTTAAGGCTAAGCTGGACGGAACGTCATCAACGCGCATCAGCACAGCTCAGCTTGACGCTGATAATGTAGATGAGATAATAGCGCTTATAAATGAGTTCAAGCCGGATGTAGTCCTGAATCTGGCGCTGCCTTATCAGGATCTTACAATAATGGACGCTTGTCTTGCGACGAAAACTCATTATGTCGATACGGCTAATTATGAGCCGGAGGATACGGCTAAATTTGAGTATAAGTGGCAGTGGGCATACCGCGACAGATTTAAGGAGGCAGGAATAACAGCTCTGCTTGGCAGCGGATTTGACCCGGGCGTAACGAGCGTATTTGCGGCGTATGCTCTAAAGCATGAGTTTGACGAGATAAATTATATAGATATACTTGACTGTAACGCAGGCGATCATGGTTATCCGTTCGCGACAAACTTCAATCCGGAGATAAATATCCGTGAGGTCAGCGCAAACGGCAGCTATTGGGAGGATGGACACTGGGTGGAAACGAAGCCTATGGAGATCAAGCGCGTGTACAATTTCCCCGAGATAGGTGAAAAGGACATGTACCTCCTCCATCATGAGGAAATAGAGTCTTTAGCTCTTAATATACCCGGAATAAAGCGAATCAGATTCTTTATGACATTTGGTCAGAGCTATCTTACACATCTCAAGTGTCTTGAAAATGTCGGAATGACGTCTATAGAGCCTATAGAGTTTGAGGGCAAGCAGATAGTGCCGCTCCAGTTCCTTAAGGCAGTATTGCCGGATCCATCATCGCTTGGCCCGAGAACTGTGGGAAAAACAAATATAGGCTGTATATTCCGCGGCAAAAAGGACGGCAAGGATAAAACATATTATCTTTATAACGTATGCGATCATCAGGAATGCTACAAGGAGGTAGGCTCGCAGGCGGTCTCATATACAACAGGCGTTCCGGCTATGATAGGAGCAATGATGCTTATGACAGGCACATGGAAAGGCCCCGGTGTATTCAATATAGAGGAGTTTGATCCGGATCCGTTCATGGACGCTCTCAATAAATGGGGTCTGCCATGGAAAGAAAGCTATGATCCGGAGCTGGTGGACTGATGATGTACACCATGCAGAATGTCCCCACACCGTGCTATATAATAAATGAAGCGGCTCTTATCAGAAATCTTGAGATACTGAGAGAAGTAGAGAAAGCGGCGGGCTGTCATATACTGCTTGCTCAGAAAGCGTTTTCAAATTATGTTTATTATCCGCTTATAAAGCGGTATATAAGCGGAGCTACTGCAAGCGGATTGTTTGAAGCGCGCTTGGCGTATGAGGAGATGCGCGGCGAGAACCATGTGTTCAGTCCGGCATATAAGGAAAGCGAGTTTGACGAGCTGCTTGATATATGCGATCATATAGTGTTCAATTCATTTTCGCAGTGGAAAAAATACCGTAAAAAAGCTCTTGCTCATGGCGGCAGTTTCGGTATTAGAATAAATCCTGAATGCTCCACTCAGGAGCACGGGATATATGATCCATGCGCTCCCGGTTCAAGGCTTGGAGTGACAATAGCCAACTTCGAGCCTGACGAGCTTGAGGGCATAAGCGGGCTGCATTTTCACACGCTTTGCGAGCAGAATGCTGATGACCTTAAAAAGACGCTTGAGGCTGTAGAGGAGAAATTCGGAAAATACCTGTACAAAATGAAATGGCTCAATTTCGGCGGCGGGCATCATATAACGCGCAAGGACTATGATGTGGAGCTGCTTATATCGGAGATAAAACGTATAAAGGAAAAGTATGATGTTGAGGTATATCTCGAGCCGGGCGAGGCTGTGGCGCTCAATGCGGGTTATCTTGCCGCCACCGTGTGCGAGATAGTGGATAACGGTATAAAGACAGCGATTCTTGACGCGTCAGCCGCATGCCACATGCCTGATGTGCTTGAAATGCCGTACAGACCACTGCTTGTGAACGGCTATGAGGCAGGCGAGAAGCCCTATACCTACAGGCTTTCATCACTTACCTGTCTTGCCGGCGACATTATAGGCGATTATTCCTTTGAAAAGCCTCTCAATATAGGCGACCGTCTTATATTCAAGGATATGGCAATATACACCACAGTGAAGAATAACACATTTAATGGAATGTGTCTGCCGTCAATATGCGGAATGAACCTGAATGGCGAAATATATATAATTCGCAAATTCGGCTATGATGATTTTAAAATGAGATTATAGAGAAGATCACTTGGCGTATTGCGCTGCTATGACTGAATTTGGAGGCGCTTATGAAAAGAGAATTAGGGATTGCAAGATGCGGTCTGGCGTGCTGTCTGTGTTCGGAAAACGTAAAATGCAATGGCTGCGGTTCAAATGAATGTCCTGATAATGACAGATGTGAGAATAAAAAATGTTCTATTGAAAAAGGGTTTTCTCATTGCTATATGTGTCAGGAAGATTGCAAAAAGGGATTATTAAGTAAAATAAAGCCGTATGCTTTCACGATGTTTATTAAAAAATACGGTGAAGATAAACTGTTGGATTGTTTGGAGGAAAATGAGAAAAAAGGAATTGTATATCATAGGGAAGGCATAAACGGAGACTACGATGACTTTGATGATGTAGAACAGCTGATGAATTTCATTTTGACTGGAATGAAATAAACGTTGATTAGCATAAGGTTTTTTGATATTCCAAACAGGCAAATACAGCTTGTTTTGCAGAGAGAAACGAGCTGTATAAAATCCGTATAATGTTGTGATACAATTTTTGTAGCGCATTAATAGTATCCATAAAAAATCAGATTCATTAATAAATATTGGGGTTTGCATATCTGTTATACAGGCAATTGATAGCTTTCCGATTTTTTGTAGGGGCAGATATCATCTGCCCGCATCCCCGCCGCGCTAATGACTGGCGGATACTATCCGCCCCTACAACCCCAACATTTTAATATGAACCAAAAATCAATAAAAAACAGCGCTCCTTATGGTTTTAAAGGAGCGCTTTTTTTGAATAAAGAGAATTAACACTTAACAGCCGTTTATCATATCATATTACGGGTGATATCTGAGGTGGCGGAGCGAACGTTGGCTGAGCTTTTCGGGATAACTGAGAAAGTATACAGGGTGTCAAACTCCGTAGATCATGAAAAAATAAAAAGACTTAGCAGCGAAAGCGTTCGTCTGCCGGGGAAAAAACTGTTTACGACCTTGGGAAGGCTTGATTATAATAAAAATCATATACTGCTGCTCAAAGCTGTTAAGGAGCTGAAAAAGCAGCGGTCAGATTTTATGGTATATATCCTTGGAGACGGAGATGAGCGAAAACGGCTTGAGGAATATATCAAGGATAATGGTCTTGAAAGCTGTGTGCGCATACTGGGATTTATTGATAATCCTTATCCGTATATCAGAAACAGCATAGCTACTGTTCTGACATCGCTTGGCGAGGGTTTTTGTCTGGCGCTCGTAGAAAGCGTTGTGCTCAATACACCGATAATTTCTACAGATGTCGGTGTTGCAAGAGAGCTTGTTGAAAAATATCGCTGTGGCGAAATAATAGATTATAACGAAAGGGAATTGGCTGCTGCTATGATTCGTTATCTTAATAAATATGACGGGTGTAAAAAGCCGTTCAATATCGGCAATGAGTTTGATCTGAAAACAGAGGTGAACAAAACAGCTGAGCTTATTGAGAAAGCGGTCGAGTCAGCTGCAGAACACTCAAAGATCAAAAAGCTTCCGTATCCTGAATATACAATAGATCACTGCGAGCTTGAAAGCTTTGATATTTGCCGCGGATATATGTATGTGCTGCGAGTAATGCAGGATGGAGTTCCATATGAATATCTCATAAACCGTAATCCATACAGCAAAAAGCTTATAGTATTCAATAACGGAGCTATAGCGGGAGGGAATGTCACTGTTCCGGTCTTTCAGCGTCACAGCTGGGCAAAGCTGCTTAAGACCTCATCAGTATTCTGTATGGATCCGACTCTTTATCTTAACGGATTTTTGTAGCTTGGTTGGGGAATAGGCAAAAATGAAAACTATTATCTGAAAAACAGCAGCTTGTGCCGTTTCTCGAAGCGGCGGAGCATATGAATTGCATACATGAATATAACAATATAGAGGTAATACTTCATTTTGAACGTAAAAAGGGACACGATGGGCTGGGAATGGAGGAAAGCATAGATTTTCTGTATGAAGTGCTTGGAGAAAAGTGTCCAAAGATATGCGAGAAATAAGATTTGCCGGCGGATTATCAGCACCGCCGGTATTTTTTTATAAAAAAATGCAACCGATACGGATTTTTTCCGTCTATGTATATGCAGGACTGAAAATGAGAAATAAGAGCTCTTAAAAAGAGGAAGTGATATTGTTTGAATGACAAGGAGATAGTAGAGCTGTACACATCAAGAAATGAAAGTGCAATAAAGGAGACAGCGGCAGGCTATGGGGGATACATACACAGAATAGTAGGCGGGATATTGAGAGATCCGTCTGACAGCGAGGAGTGCGAAAACGATGTATATAATATTTTGTGGAACAGTATACCACCCGAAAAACCGATGTCGTTCAAAGCTTTTTTGGGAAAGGTAGCAAGGAATGCCGCTTTTGACAGGTACTGGTATAATAACGCGGAAAAGCGCGGCGGCAGGATGGATATAGTTCTTTCCGAGCTTGGCGACTGCGTGCCCTCCGGCGAGAGCGTGGAACGCGCGGCAGAGCTTAAGGAGCTTGCGGGATATATAAACGAATATCTTAGAGGCTTAGACAAGAGAAAGCGGCAGGTGTTTGTTCGCAGATACTGGTACTGTGATGGTATAAAGGTGATAGCCGAACGTTTTGGATACAGCGAAAGCAAGGTAAAGTCAATGCTGATGCGAATGAGAGCAGGACTAAGAAAATATCTGGAAAGGCAGGGAATAGCGGTATGAAAGAGGAAAGAAAGCTTATTGAAGCAATAGGTATGATAGACGATAAATATATTGAGGAGGCAGACATGGCTAAGGGTAATATTAAATTCAGAAGAATAATGGTAGCAGCAGCGGCAGCGGCGGTTCTTGTATGCGGATCAGCGGTAGCAGGCAATATTTATATAGCAAGAAGGGAGGGCGGATCATCAACAATACCTGTATATACAAGCGTAGCCGACAGAGACAGGATATATAAGGATTTCGGATTTTATGCTGATCTGCCGGAAAGCTTTTCAAACGGATATACATTTGAGGGAGGATATAAAGGAAGCGCCAGAGATGTATCAAACGAGGGCGCTGTGGTCAATAGCTTTTCGGTGCTTACCTGCGAGTACAGCAACGGAGATGATACGATCATGTTAGGTATGAATGCCGAAGGATATGACGAATACGAAGATGAAAGCGAGGTCATAGAGTATAACGGATATAAGCTTTATTACAGCAGTAATATGTATAAAACAGTTCCGGCAGATTATGTTATGACAGATCAGGATAAAGCGGACGAGGCAAGCGGAAAATATATATTCAGCTATGGAACTGATGATGTTGAGATAACGGAGTTTAAATACCTGGGCTGGGATCAGAACGGCACGTCATATTCTCTGTCAGGACATGACACAGCGCTTACAAAGGATGAGCTTGTGAGCATGGCTGAGGAGCTTATTGATATTCAAAAATAAATGGCAACGTTTTAGAGGAGCTGACAAGCTCCTCTTTTTGTGGTAATAATGCACAATTGTTTGGCGATTTAATATATAATATGTGTGAAAATACTGTAAAAGCCTTGAATAATTACCGAAAGTGTAATATAATTAATATATGTATTTTAATTGCTGAAATACTGTGAGTATAATATGATCAAGAGGGGAGAAAAGCGCGGAGGGATCGTATATAATGCCTTTCGTACTGCTTGAATGAAGTCATGATAAAGAAGATAAAAAAGACAGTAGGAATAACAGCGGCTGTATGTATGTTTGCCTCGTGTATGCCGGCATTTGCGGCAGATAATGATGATGGACTTGTACTGTGGTATGGGTTTGATGAGGTGAACAATGCTCAGACAGTAAAGGATATTTCAGGGAACGGAAACGACGGCATAGTATACGGCGAGCCGGAGCTTGAATATGGCAGGATACATTTTGACGGCGAGGACGACTATATAAAAATGCCTGATGGACTGCTGGAAAATACGGAGTCAGTAACAGTGGCGATAAACACCTGTCCTGAGCAGGATACCATACATCAGTTCACATGGAATTTTGGAAACAGCTCCTCTACGGGCTATATGTTTTTGAATACATCGAGACCTGATTCAAAGCTTAGATTTGCGATAACTCCGACAGATTTCGGAGGAGAGCAGGCGCTTGAATCAGATCAGCACATGGTGTCGGGCGAGTGGGGAAATGTAATTGTCACCATAGACGGCGCTGAGGGAAAAATGTATCGTGATGGAATGCTTGTGGCTGAGAGCGAGCTTGAAATGGATCCGTCCGATCTTGGTAAAACAGTACAGAACTGGATCGGCCGTTCACCGTACGGCGACGCGATGTATAAGGGATATATAGAGGATTTCAGAGTATATGACAAAGCTCTGAGCGCGTCGGAGGTAAAGGAGCTTTCAGATGAATATAAGGCTGAGCTTGATAACGAGCTTACAAAGGCGCTTGTGGAAAGCGGCATCAAAAATGTTGTAAAGGAAGATCTC